>JAQGLR010000380.1 GCA_028292765.1 Massilia sp.
ACACCGGCAAGTTCGCCATCAAGATGGGCCGGGTGGAACTGAAGGCGGTGGTCAACGATGCGCTGGAGGTGGTGCGCTCGTATATCGAGCTGCACGGCCACGAACTGGCGATCGACCTGCCGGACCGCCCCGTGTTCCTGCACGGCGACGCGACGCGCCTGGCGCAGATCCTGTCGAACCTGCTCAACAACGCCGCCAAGTACACCAACCGCGGCGGGCGCGTGACCCTGTCGGGCCGTGTCGAGGACAAGACCCTGGTGCTGGAGGTGCTCGATACCGGTATCGGCCTGGCGCCCGACATGCTCGACTCGGTATTCGAGATGTTCGTCCAGGTCGATTCGACGCTGGAACGCACGAATGCCGGGCTGGGCGTGGGCCTGTCGCTGGCGCGCAAACTCGTCGAGCTGCACGGCGGCACGATTGCCGCCCACAGCGACGGCCTGGGGCGCGGCAGCCGCTTTACCGTGCGCCTGCCGATCGTGGTCGAGCCGGAAATGCCGGCCAAGCCGACGCCGGCCGCGTTCATCAGCACCGAAACCTACCGCATCCTGCTGGCCGACGACAACGTCGACTTCGTGAACAGCATCGGCGCCTTGCTGACCGCCATGGGCCACAGCGTGGTCATCACCCACAACGGCAAGGATGCGCTGGCCGCCGCCGCGCGCTTCTGCCCGGACTACGCCTTCCTCGACATCGGCCTGCCGCAAATGTCGGGCTACGACCTGGCGCGCGGCATCCGCAGGCTGTCGTGCGGGCCGATGACGACCCTGATCGCCGTGACCGGGTGGGGCCAGGAAAAGGACCGCCAGCTTGCTTTCGAGGCCGGTTTCGACCACCACATGGTCAAGCCGGTGCGTTTCGAGCAGATCGAGGAAATCCTCGGGAACCGCAGCATCATCAAGAAGCTGCGCACGTAACTCGAGTACTTGAGCGGACGCACAACGGAGCGCTTGCGCGCCGCCGTCGTGCGTACTTCCCCTTTCAGTCGCGCTTGGCCTTGCGGCGGCGCGCCAGGAAGCCCAGTATGCCCAGGCCACCCAGCATCATGCCGTAGGCTTCCGGTTCCGGTTCCGGCGCCGGCATGAGCATCACCGCACCCCCGAACGAGGCCCCGTCGTCCGACACGAGGTTGCCGTTCACCCGCAGGTAATAGGCGCCCGCCTCGAGGGCGTTGCCCCTGACGCTCCACACATCGGTTTGGCCGGTTCTGATCGACGTGCCCGAAGCGACCAGGGTATTGGCATCGTCAAACAGCGAGATGCCGGTGATGTCGCGCCCGACGTCGGCGCTGCGGCTCACCGAGGCCACGATCGCATCCAGGTTCAGCGGCACCGTGCCGCCGACCGTGAACGTGAAGCGGTCGGCAAAGGTGCCGCCATTATTCCCCTCGGTAAAGCTGCCTCCGAAAAGGCCGTATTGTCGACCAGGTCGAGCGCCTGCGGCGGGCTGCCGACGTCGGTTTGCGCCAGCGCCAAGGATCCGAAGCTTGCACTTGCCAACACCATTGCGGCAATTAATGATTTTTTCATAGCTAGCTCTCGCAAGAAATTAGCCGCGTCCTGCGGCCGGATGATGGCAATCGGGGACTTCATGCTAGCAAAGGGGAGGGCGAACGTGCGCCTTATGCAAGAGGTGTGACCGGATGGCCGCAGCCGGTTCCCTGGTGAAAAACCGGGGTTCCGACGCGAGGAGGCAGGGTGCTTCATAGGAGAGCAAGCCCAAAGCAATTGTTGAGCGGCAAACTGCTGGGTATTGTCTCGTTACTGTGGGCGGCTTCCTACATCAAGAGAAGGTGGAATCCTCTGCTGAGCCAAGCCCCGAACTAAGTCCCATCTAAGACTGGCGTGTGTTGGAACGTGTGCGGGGGCGAAAGGGGGGGGGGCAACGCCTGATGGCGACGGGAACAGGATTGATAGCAAAGAAAAATGGCCCAGAATCGCTTCTGAGCCATTTTTTTTGAAACTGATGGTGCGGCTGGCAGGAATCGAACCCACGACCCCTTGGTTCGTAGCCAAGTACTCTATCCAGCTGAGCTACAGCCGCCCGAAGCACGCATTATAGCAGTGGTTTCCGGATTGGCAAAGGCCCACTTTCGGCGCCTGCTCCTGCCATCCGCGTTCAAGCCTGCGCGGGGCCTTGCCTGCGGCGCAGCGCGGCCGCGCCGATCAGGCCGGCAAACAGCAACAGATAAGACGCGGGCTCGGGTACGTCAACGACGTCCAGCTCGCCGGCAGTGGCGTCGATGGCGATATCGGCCAGGGCGCTATCGAGGAACAGCAGGTCGGAGAAGGCGAGCGCCGAACTGCCGGCGCCCAGCGCCTCGAAGCTGATGAGCGCCAGGCTGCCACTGCCCGAAGCGCCCGGCACCTGGCCGATCAGCGTGTTGAACAGGAACGAAATCGTGCCGTTCGTATTGTCGATCGAGCCAGTGTCGCCGAAGGTCGTGCCGGCGCTGCCGAGGAAGGCGCCTTCAGTGACGGTGGTGACCCTGAGCAGGCCAGGATCGAAGGTCAGGGTGAACTGATAGGTGTACAGGTCGGAGATATCCGAGACCAGCACCGACAGATCGACCTGCGAACCGACAAGGGCCGGGTCCGGCGTGGCAACGACACTCAGCGTGGGAACCGCGTGAGCCTGGGCGCAGGCGCCGAGCAGTGCGGCGGCGAGAAAACTTTTCCATTTGATCATTTTTTTCGTCTTTCGCCCGGAGGGGCAGGTAGGTGGACAATGCCGGCCGGATGTCCTCATCGGGCCGGCGATAGGCAGCAAGTTGGTGTCTAGTTGCAGACGGTGCCTGCCGCGACGCGCTGCGAAACGTAGGCCAGGTCGCGCGTGTTGATCACGCCGTCCGTGACCACGTCCGCGCGAGCGTCAAAGCCGGCCTGGCCGGTACGCTTGCCGAACGCGGCCTTGACGATGGCGAGGTCGGCGCAGTTGACGGCGCCGTCGCCGCTGATGTCGCCAGCCAGGCGGATCGTGAAGTTGGCGTTCGACACGTCGAAGAACACGTTACCGATGGCCTCGAGCCTGATCCGGGCCGCCGTGGCGCTCACGGCCGGCAGCGTCACGGTGGCGCTGCCGCTGTTCGGCGTGCTCGCTGCAAGCACATGCGGCCAGGTAGCGCCGCCGTCGAGCGACAGCGTAATCCTGACGTTCGCGGTGTTCACCGGGGCCAGGTTGGTGTTGGCGACGTTCCATGACACCAGCAGCGCGGTGCTGGCGTCCAGGGTCACCGCCGTGTTGGGCGAGGTGACCAGGAACGGCCCGGCCGCCGGCGCCAGCTGGAGCTGGGTGAGGGCGCTGTTGACCCCGCCCTGGCCGTCGCGTGCGGTCAGCTTGAAGTTGAGCGCCGCCGGCGCGGCATTCACGCCGGCGAAACCGACGTAGGCGGCGGTCGGCAGGTATTCCGAGAAGCAGTCGATTTGCGTGGCGGTCGGGGTGGTGGAGGCGGTTGGGCAGCCGCCGGTTTCCGCATTGGTGTTGTTGGCCAGGACCTGGACCATGTCAGGGAACACCCGCAGTGGCTCGCCTGTCGTGTGGTTCTCGCCGGCCGAGTTGTACTCCAGCGTATCGGTATTACTGACCACCGCGCGCGTCCCGAACTGGCGGAACAGCGGCCCGTTGAGCTTGGTGTTGCTCGTCAGGCCGGTGCCGGTGGCGGCGCCGCGGTCGTTCTGCTCCCACATGTAGGTGAGCGGATCGCCGTCGATATCGGTAGCGCTCCCGGTCAGCGCGAACGGGGTGCGCACGGGGATCGTGAACAGCGGCGCAGTCGTCACGACCGGCGCATTGTTGCCCGTCGCCGCCACCTGGCCGCGGCGCGTGGTCTGGCCGCCGGCCGCGATTTCGCCGATGTAGCCGCTACAGCCTGCGCTGCAGCCGGTCAGCTGCAAGGCCGCCACATTGGTGCCGGCCAGGCTGCCGCCGAAGGTCATCGTGAACGCGTTGTCGGACAGGGTGCTGACCGTGACCGTGCCGCCGCCTGGCCAGCCGGCGATCCCTTCGATCGCGGCCTTGATGCCGGCGGCGGTGAAGTTGGTGCCGCGGACGATCGGCGCCGACAGGTTGCCGTTGTAGCCCAGGCGGAATTGCTGGCCGTTCGTGGCAAAGCCGGTGAGGACGCCCATCTGGATTTCGCTCAGCGTCGCTTCCGCGCTGGACGTGTAGGCGACCACCTCGTCGAAGCTGCGCTGCGACCAGTACGGATCGCTGTGGGCCTGCACGTTGTCGGTGCCGCAGATGCCGGCATACGCCATGATGGACGAACCGCTGCCCGATTCCACCGAGGTGCCGGCATTGCGGTTGCCGCCGCTGCAATTGCTGGTCACACCATTGAAGGTGTGGTTGCCCGCGAACTGGTGGCCGAGCTCGTGCGCTACGTAGTCGACCGCGAAAAAGTCGCCGGTCGGCGCCGGCAGGCCGGTGCAGCCCTGCGCCTTGCTGGTGCCGCCGACCACGCCCAGGCTGGCGATGCCGCCGCCGTTCAGGCCGAGCGCGATGTGGCCGACGTCGAAATTGCTCGCGCCGGCCAGCAGGCCGGCGACCACGCGGTTCCGCGTCAGCGTGCCGCTACCGCAGGTGGAGGCCTGCGCGGCCGTGAAGCAGGCGGAGCCGCCGCAGGGGCCGTTGGCGCCGGTCATCTGGGCGTCAGTATTCAGGTTGAGCGCGTCGGTGCCATCGATCAGCACCAGGCGGATCGAGGTCTCGTCCTCGTAGACCTGGGTGACGCGGTTGATCAGCGTGACCTTGGCCGCGGTGACGTTGGCGGCGCCGAAGTAAGCGGCATAGCTTGGGTCGGTGACCAGGGCGAGGCGGTAGGTGCGCAGCTGGCCGGCGACGGCGGCGGTCGGGGACGCCTGGGCGTCAACGACGTGGAACGTGGCCGCGCTGGTCGTGTGGCCATCGGTCGCACTGACCTCGTAGGCGCCAGGGCCGGAGGCGCCGGACGGCAACTGGACGACCAGGGCGCCCTTGCTGTCGGCCGTGGCCGTGACGGTTTGCAGCGGCGCGCCGTCAGCACCACCCTCGCCGCGCACGCTGAGGCTGACGGTGGAGCCGGGCACAAAACCCACAGCGCGCACCTCGACCGCATCGCCTTCCTGGTAGAAGCCGCGCGCCAAGCTCAGTTGCGCTTCATTGAGCACAGCTTCGGTCAGCGGGCCATGCTGGTTGACCAGGTCGCTGCGGTTGTAACTGGCGTACAGGCTGTCGTCGAGGTGATAGTAAGGCTCGACGTACCAGCCGCCGCTCGGCGAGCGCACCGAGGCGTGCAGGCCAAGCGGGGTGACGTCCATGCGCAGGGTGGCGCTCGGGTCATCGATGCCCTTGCCCTTGTAGGTCTTGATTTCCGGGTGTTTCGCGGCCAGGCCAGGCTCCATGATGGGCGCTTCGACCAGCGAAAAGCGCTGGTAGCCGCCAGCCGGGTGGGGCAGAGAGATGGTGGCCGCGGCGGCCAGGCTGCGCTCGAGCGGCGCGCCGGCCGTCGTCGCCTGCATGCCGGCTTTGTCCAGGGTGGCGGCGCGGAAACGTTTCAGGTTGAGTGCCGGCATCCCGGCGCGCGCCGCCGTCGTGGTGGTGGTGGCGGTGGTGGTGGCGATGGCGATGGCGTCCTGCCAGTACGCAGCGGCTTTCTGGTTGGACACTGGCGTAACGCCGGCCGCGGCAGCCTGGGCAAACGGCGTGGCGGCGGCAAAGGCAAAGGCGATACGGACGGCCAGCGTGGATTTCAAGGCCAACGCGGTCCGCATCTGCTGCAACCCGCCCTGGCATGGCGGGGTTCTGTGCTTGATTCTCATCCAGTGTCCTTTCGAGACGCGATCGCTCTACTCTTTGTTTTTGTAAAAAAGAAATCGAACATTACAATAGTATTGCCAATTTTCTATTTTGCACAACATTAATTTTTCTTTTTGTAAAGATTGCGACGTGGCAGAAATGACTCGCCGGCAACGCATGGGCGTGGAGAAAGGAGACGCGGGGAGAGGGGAGCGGAAACGAAAAAGGGACCAGATCTTCCGATCTGGTCCCTTGAATTCTGGTGCGGCTGGCAGGAATCGAACCCACGACCCCTTGGTTCGTAGCCAAGTACTCTATCCAGCTGAGCTACAGCCGCCCGAGGCACGCATTATAGTGGAACATGCGAAAATTGCAAAGTGGCAGGCGATACCAAGGTCGTAGGTCGCAAGAAAGAAAAATGGCCCAGAATCGCTTCTGAGCCATTTCTTTGAAACTGTGGTGCGGCTGGCAGGAATCGAACCCACGACCCCTTGGTTCGTAGCCAAGTACTCTATCCAGCTGAGCTACAGCCGCCCGAGGCACGCATTATAGCGGCATGCCCGCGAAATGGGAAGCTCCAGGCGATGCCGCCAGCAATGATCACGCGGATTGAGGGACCCGCCAAAAGAAAAGGGCCAGATCACAGATCTGGCCCTTCGTATTGGTTGGTGCGGCTGGCAGGAATCGAACCCACGACCCCTTGGTTCGTAGCCAAGTACTCTATCCAGCTGAGCTACAGCCGCCCCGTGAGGCAAATTATAGCAGTGCCATCTTATTTGCGGAAGTCTTAATTTATTTCAACACTTTCGCTTCCTCTGGTAGATTAGCCGGTCCGTATCGGATCAGAAGAAACTTATGTTGGGCTACACCAAGCGCGCACTCGCCGGCGTAGCAGGCGCCGCGCTGCCGGCGATGCTGCTGCTGTGCGCCGCCGCCCAGGCGGCCGGGCCGAGCAACCTGCGTTTCGAGCACGTCTCGATCGAGCAGGGACTGTCGCAGGAGTCGGTCCTGAACATCCTCCAGGACCGCCAGGGCTTCATGTGGTTCGGCACCCAGGCCGGCCTGAACCGCTATGACGGCTACAAGATCACCGCCTACCGCACCGACCCGCTCGACCCGGGCTCGCTGCCGGACAGTTTCGTCAACGCCTCCTTCGAGGACGCCGGCGGGCGGCTCTGGTTCGGCACCAAGGGCGGCCTGGCCCGTTTCGATGCCGCCACCGGCAAGTTCGTGCGCTACCAGCTCGGCGACAATCGCAGCGTGAATGCGATCACGGCCGACCGCCACGGCGCGCTGTGGCTCGGCACGGGCGATGGCCTGAAGCGGCTCGATCCCGTGAGCGGCGCCACCACCACGGTCGGCCCGGCGCCCGGCGGCGCGCTTGACGGCGCGCTTCACGGCGCGCTTCACGGTAACACTGTCACCGCGCTTGCCTTCGACGGCCGTGGGGTGCTGTGGGTGGGCACCAATCGTGGCGTCGCCCGCCTTGCACCCGGTGGCCGCCATCTCGAACACGTCGCGCCGCCCGCGTCCGATCCGCGCAGCGCGCGCATCCTGGCGCTGTCGATGGGGCCGGGCGACACGCTCTGGGTCGGCACCGAGGCCGGACTCGAGGCCTGGAACATTGCCCCGGCCACGCCGCAGCGGCGCACCATCAGCGCGCAGGAAGGCGTCGGCGACGTCCGGGTGCCGGCGCTCTACCACGACAGCGGCGGCACGCTCTGGGCCGGCACCGACCTCGATGGCCTGAAGTGGCGCGATCCCGCCAGCGGGCGTTTTGTCGCCTACCGCAGCGCCCCGCTCGACCCGCACAGCCTGTCCGACAACCAGGTCGCCTCGGTGCGGGTCGACCGCACCGGCACGCTCTGGGTCGGCAGCCGCTTCGCCGGTGTCAGCCGCACCGACCTGGCCAGCGGCGGCTTTTCGCACTTCAGCTTCCGGCCCGACAGCGGCTACCGTGTCGGCTTCGAAAAGACGCGCGACATCGCCGTGCGCGAGGACGGCAAGATCTGGCTCGGCACCATCGGCGGCGGCCTGGTGCTGCTCGACCCGGCGACCGGCCGCACCGCGCAGGGACGGCACAGCTCCGGCCGGCCCGGCAGCGCCCCCTTCGATGTGATCCACAGCCTGCGCATCGAGGGTGGACGCCTGTGGGTGGGCGGCGCGGGCGTACTGGCCTGGTGCGACGCGAAGGGCGGGCCCTTCCACCAGGTCGCGCTGCCCGGCATCGGGACGGCCTCGGTGCAGGACGTGGTGCGCACCCGCGACGGCGCGCTCTGGGTCGTCACGCGCGCCGGGCTGTACGAGATGAAAGCGGACCTCACGCTGCGCAAGGTCTGGCGCAACGATCCGCGCAACCCTGCCAGCCTGGGCGACAACACCTTGTTTTCGATGGTCGAGGACAAGGCCGGCGTGCTCTGGATCGGCACCGACAACGGGCTGGAGCGCTTCGACCGCCGCGGCGGCACGTTCACCCACTTCCGCAACGACCCGCGCGACCCCGCCAGCCTGCGCCATAACCGCGTCTACGCGGTGACGCTGGCATCGAACGGGCAGCTGTGGCTGGGCACCGCGGGCGGCCTGCACCGGTTGGAAAAGAACGCCTCCGGCATGATCGGCTTCCGCTATTTTCCGCTTACCGGCGCGCACGCAGCCTTGCCGATCGGCGCCGTGCTGGAAGACGCGCAGGGCAAGCTGTGGGCCAGCATGACGAAGGGGATCAGCCGCCTCGACCCGGACAGCGGACGGTACAAGCACTACACGGCCAAGGACGGGCTGCTCGACGGCACCTACTTCGTCGGATCGAGTGCGCGCGGGCCGGACGGCCGCCTGCATTTCGGCGGCGTCAACGGCATCAGTTCCTTCCTGCCGGACGCGATCCGCGACAACCCGTATCCGCCCGTCGTACGCATCACCGATTTCCTGGTGTCTTACAAGTCACGGCCGCTGCCCCTGCCGGCCGCCGGCGCGGGCGGCGACGGCATAACGCTGACACACCGGGACTCGGTGTTCGGCTTCGAATTCGCCGCGCTGCACTATGCGGCGCCCGCCAGCAACCGGTATGCCTACCGGCTCGAGGGTTTCGACGAAGACTGGGTCGAGACCGATGCCGGCAAGCGCTTTGCCAGCTATACCAACCTCGATCCGGGCAAGTATGTGTTTCGTGTGCGCGCCAGTAACAAGGACGGCGTGTGGAGCGAAGCGCCGGAGGCGCTCGGCATCACCATCGCGCCGCCCTGGTGGAAGACGCCCTGGTTCCGGCTGCTGGCGTTCATCCTGGCGGCGTCCGCGGCAGCGCTGGCCTACCGCCTGCGGGTGCGGGTGCTGGTGCAGCAAAAAGGCCGGCTCGAGCACGAGGTCGGGGCGCGCACGGCCGAGCTGGTACTGCAAAAGGATGCCGCCGAGGACCGCAAGCGCGAGGCCGAACGGCAGCGCGAAGCGGCCGACGAGGCCTACCGCCAGCTCAAGGATGCACAGGCCCGGTTGGCGGCCAAGGAAAAACTGGCCTCGCTCGGTTCCCTGGTGGCGGGCGTCGCCCACGAGCTCAATACCCCGATCGGCAACAGCCTCCTGATGGCCAGCACGCTGCACGACAAGACGCTGCGCCTCGCGAACGGCCTCGAAGAAGGGGCGCTGCGCCGTTCCGAGCTGGCCGCTTACGTCGACGCGGCGCGCGAGGGCTCGGAACTGATCATGCGCAGCCTGCACGGGGCGGCCGAGCTGGTGAACAGCTTCCGCCAGGTGTCGGTGGACCAGGCCAGCGCCCAGCGCCGCCGTTTCGGGCTGGCGCGCGCCTGCCACGAGATCGCGGCGACGATGATGAACAAGGTGCGCCTCGCAGGCCATACGCTGGAGGTGGACGTGCCCGACGACATCCTGATGGACAGCTATCCCGGGCCCTTCGGGCAGGTCGTGATCAACTTCGTCGACAACGCGCTGCTGCATGCATTCGAGGGGCCCGGCGGCGCCATGCGCCTGTCGGCCCGGCTGCTGGGCGAGGACCGGGTGCGCATCGACTTCCTCGATGACGGCCGCGGCATCCCCGCGCAGCACCTGGCGCGCGTGTTCGACCCGTTCTTTACGACCCGGATGGGGCAGGGCGGCACCGGCCTCGGGCTGAACATCGCGCACACCATCGCCACCACCCTGCTCGGCGGCGCAATACTGGTCGAGAGCGGGGTCGACAGCGCGGCGCCCCGCGGCACGCTCTTCGTGCTCGAGCTGCCCCTGGTCGCTATCCGACCACGTTGATCGCGCGTCCCGCTTCCCATGCCTCGATATTCTCGACCAGCATGTCGGCGAGCGTCTGCATCGCGCCGGCGCTGGCCCAGGCCACGTGCGGCGTGAGGATGAAATTCGGCAGGCGCAATCCCAGCAGCGGATTGTCCTGCGAGGGAGGCTCCTTGCTGAGCACGTCGAAGCCGGCGCCGCCGATCGTGCGCCGCATCAGCGCCTCGGCCAGCGCCGCTTCGTCGACCAGCCCGCCGCGTGCGGTGTTGACCAGGAGGCTGGTGGGCTTCATCAGGCCCAGTTCGCGCGCCCCGATCATGTGGCGGGTCTGCTCGGTCAGGGGCAGGTGCAGGCTGACCACGTCGCTGGTGGCCAGCAGTTCGTCGAGTTCGAGCTGGGTCACGCCCGGGTCCGTTACCGGGGAGCGTGAGGTCGTGCACACTTCCATGCCGAACGCCCGGCCGATCTGGGCCACGCGCCGCCCGAGCGCGCCGAAGCCGACGATGCCGAGCCGGCTGCCGGCCAGGTCGCCGATCGGGTGGTCGAGCAGGCAGAAACGGGTCGAATGCTCCCAGCGGCCCGCTTCGATGTCGGTGACGTAGGCGCGCAGGTTGCGCCGCAGCGCCAGGATCAGGGCAAAGCAGTGCTCGGGCACGGACACGTGCGAATAATTCCGGATGTTGCTGACCACGATGCCGCGCTCGCGGCAGGCAGCCAGGTCGACGTTATCAAGGCCGGTGGCCGCAACGGCCACCATGCGCAGGTCGGGCAACTGGTCGAGTACCTGCGCGCGCAGCGGCACCTTGTTGGTGATCGCAATCGTGGCGCCGCGCAGGCGCTCGGCGACCTGGTCCGGCCTGGTCGCCGGATGGTCGCGCCATTCGTGGGCAAAGGCAGGACGACGCACCGTGGCGATCAGGCTGTCGCGGTCGAGGAAGACGATTCTTTGCATGGCGCGCTCCGGGAAGTGGAGGGCACATTGTAGGGCATGTGCCTTGGGACGAAAAAAAGACAGGGCAGACCCTGTCTTTTTTGGGATATGGCGGGGCTTGAGCGTCGTGGTTTTATGTGACGCCTTATTTGCTTATTTGGTCTCTGCAGCGGTGGAGCCGTCCGCTTTTTGTTCGGCGGCGGCGGCCTTGGCTTCAGCCTTTTCCTCGGCAGCCTTTCTCTTGGCCTTGGCCTTGGTTTTCGCAGCATCGGCTTTCGCCGTGGCCACGTCTTCCTTTGCTTCGGCCTTGGCCTTTTCTACCTTGGCATCGGCCTTTGCAAGGTCCTTGGCTGCCTTCGCTTCCGCCTTCGTGGCCGGGGTGGTCGAACTCGTGGTGCTGCTTTGTGCAAACGCCGAGGTGGCGAACAGGCCAGCGATCAGGGTGGCGACGATCTTGCGCATGGTGGGCTTCCCTTTTAGTGATGGACAATGATGAGACAGTGTCTTTCCAGGCCGATAACGCGATCGCGTTTCGCGGCGTTGACGGTATTTACATCCCGTTACAATCGCAGGCAGGGCGCAGGTGGAAGCGATGGGTTAACTGCCGTACAGTCGCGTCGGGTTGGAGGGCCTAGACTGGCCTCATCGGAAATATGCAGGAGCCCGGCCATGCCCGACGCACTCGAACTCTACAAAGCCAAGCGCGATTTTTCGATCACCTCGGAACCCGCGGAGGGCGGCCAGCCGGGCGCGGACGCGCTCACCTTCGTGATCCAGAAGCACTGGGCGAGCCGCCTGCACTACGATTTTCGGCTCGAACTCGACGGCACCATGAAAAGCTGGGCCGTCCCGAAAGGCCCCAGCTACGACACCCACGACAAGCGCATGGCCGTGCACGTGGAAGACCATCCGATCTCGTATTCCGATTTTGAAGGCACCATTCCTGAGAAGCAGTATGGCGCCGGCAAGGTCATCATCTGGGACAAAGGGACCTGGGAACCGGTGGGCGATCCGGAAGAGGGCTACCGCAAGGGCAACCTGAAATTCCGGCTGCGCGGGCACAAGATGCACGGCAACTGGGTGCTGGTGCGCATGAAGGGGCGCGGCGACGAGAAGCAGGAAGCGTGGCTGCTCATCAAGGAAAAGGACGACTACGCGCGCCCGGCGGAGGAATTCTCGGTCGTCGACGAGATGCCCGACAGCGTGAAGGCCTTGCCGATGCCGGGCACGAGCGAGAAGCTGCCGGCCAAGTTGAAGGCGGAAGGCAAAGCCAGGGCACCCGCTAAGACGGCAGCGAAGGCAAAGGCCCGGACCACCAAGGCAAAAGCCGACGCCGCCGCCGTGAAGGGGGCCGGCAAGGCACGCGCGGCGGACGGGACCACAGGCCTGCCCGAAGGCGTGGTCGAGGCGGCGCTCCCCGAGGAGTTCGCCCCCGAACTCGCGACCCTGGTCGATGCCCCGCCGCCGAATCCCGAAGAATGGGTGTTCGAAGTCAAGTTCGACGGCTACCGCATGCTGACCCGCATCGAGAACGGCGCCGTGCGCCTGATTACCCGCAACAACAACGACTGGACCGACAAGCTGCGTCCGCTCCAGCAGGAGCTCGAGAAAATGCGCCTGCCCGATGGCTGGTACGACGGCGAAATCGTCGTCCACGACGCCAACGGCCGGCCGAATTTCGGCATGCTGCAGCTCGCTTTCGACGGCACCCAGGGCGCCAGCATCATGTATTTCATCTTCGACGCGCCTTACCTGGGCGGCTACGACCTGCGCAACGTGGCGCTGGTCGAGCGGCGCGCACTGCTCGAAGCCGCCCTTGGCCAGGCGCAGCCGTCGGAAAAAGTGCGCTTCTCCAGCGAGTTCGGCACCGATCCGGAAGGGCTGATCGCGGCCGCCTGCAAGATCGGGCTGGAAGGCGTGATCGGGAAACGGCGCGACTCGCGTTATGTCTCGCGCCGCTCGCCGGAATGGATCAAACTGAAGTGCGGCCAGCGCCAGGAATTCGTCATCGCCGGCTACACCGACCCGAAGGGATCGCGCCAGGGCGTCGGCTCGCTCCTGCTGGGCACCTACGACAAGGAAGGCGTGCTGCGTTACGCCGGCAACGTGGGCAGCGGTTTCAATGCCGAGAGCCTGCGCGACGTCACGGCCAAACTGAAGGCGCTCGATACCGACGCCAGCCCGTTCCCGCCGCGCTCGGTCCCCGGGCGCAAGCACCACTGGGTCAGGCCGGAACTGATCGCCGAAGTGAGTTTTTCGGAATGGACGAATACCGGTTCGGTGCGGCATCCGGTATTCCAGGGCCTGCGCACCGACAAGCCGGCGCAAGGCATCACGCGCGAAATCGCGCAGTCAGTGGAGGAAATCGACATGCAGGCAGACGCGCAAACGGCAGCCAGGCCGGAGAAAAAGGCCGCCCCGAAAAAAGCGGGGGCCAGGGCCGGGACTGTTGAGGCAGCAGCATCGGGCGAGCCGGCCGCGCCCGGGGTGGCGCTGCCGGCCACGCTGAAGATCACGAACGGCGACCGTGTCGTCGACCCGAAAAGCGGCGCCACCAAGATGGACCTGGTGCGCTTTTACGCCCAGGTCGGGGACCTGATGATGGAACACCTGAAGGGCCGCCCGGTGTCCCTGGTGCGCGCCCCGGCAGGGCTGAAGGGCGACCTGGTCTTCCAGAAGCACGCCGACATCAAGAAGCTGCCCGGCATGAAGCAGATGGCGCAAGCCCTCGACCCCGACCACCCGCCGATGCTCGAGGTCGGCAACATCGCCGGCCTCCTGTCGTCGGCGCAATGGAACGTGATCGAATTCCATACCCAGAATGGCACAGCGAAGTCCTACGACAAGCCCGACCGCATGGTGTTCGACCTCGATCCGGGCGAGGGCGTGGAATGGCCGGCGATGCAGGAAGCGGCCCAGCTGATGCGCGCCTTCCTCGACGAACTCGGCCTGCCGTCTTTCCTCAAGACGAGCGGCGGCAAGGGCCTGCACGTGGTGGTGCCGGTCAAGGGCGCCAAGGATTGGGACACGGTGAAGGGCTTCTCGCAGGCGATCGTGAAGCACATGGCCACGACGCTGCCGGACCGCATCGCCTTCAAGAGCGGAGCGAAGAACCGGGTCGGCAAGATCTTCGTCGACTACCTGCGCAACGGCCAGGGCGCGACCACGGTCTGCGCCTGGTCGGTGCGCGCGCGTCCGGGCCTCGGCGTGTCGGTGCCGCTCAGCTGGGACGAACTGCCGGGATTGAGCTCGAGCGACCAGTGGAACGTCAAGAACATCGCTACCCGGCTCGAGACCGGCAACGATCCGTGGGCGGGGTATGCAAAAGCCGCGAAGGCGCTGACGGCGGCGATGAAGCAGCTCGGGTATGAAGGATAGTGTGGCCGGCAGCCGGTCGATACGGATGCGCAGGCCGACGGGTCAGGCGCTCTTAGTCGACGTTACGCCCCAGCCGCTTGAGCGCGGCGCGCACGCCGCGGCCGTAGTCGGGATCCGCCCGGTCGAACTGGCTTAGCTGCCGTTCCAGGATCTCGTCCGTCACCTGGCTGAGCGGCCCGGCCAGGTTGTCGCACAGGGTTTGCCTGGCTTGCGGGGACATCAGGCGGAACAGGTTGCCCGGCTGGGTATAGTCGTCTTCCTGGCCGCGATAGTCGAAGCGGCCAGCGTTGCCGGAGAGCGGAAGTTCGGGTTCGCCATGTCCCATGCCGGTCGCGCCCTGGCCGACGGCATCGATGGTCGCGTAGTTCGGTGCGGCGCCGCCGTTGGCAATCGCCATTGCGCCGTCGCGCTGATGGTTGTGGAAGGGGCAGCGGGGCGCATTGACCGGCAGATGCTGGTGATTGGTGCCAACGCGGTACAGTTGGGCGTCGTGGTAGGCGAACAGGCGCCCCTGCAGCATCTTGTCCGGCGAATAGCCCATCCCCGGCACCACATTCGCCGGCGAGAACGCGGCCTGTTCAACTTCTGCATGGTAGTTGACCGGGTTGCGGTTCAGCTCCAGCACGCCCACGGGCAGCAAGGGGAAGTCGCCATGCGGCCACACCTTGGTGAGGTCGAACGGGTTCCAGCCTGTACGTGCCTCCCAGTCGGCCAATTGCCGCGGCGTGGCGACCTGCACCTTCACTTCCCATTGCGGGAAGCGACCGGCGGCGATCGCCTCGAACAGGTCGCGCTGGGCGTGGTCCGGGTCGGTACCGGCCACACGCACGGCATCGGCGCTACTCAGATTCCTGATGCCCTGGCGCGTCTTGAAATGCCATTTCACGTAGACGCGCTCGCCCGCGTCGTTGACCAGGCTGTAGGTGTGGCTGCCGAAGCCGTCCATGTGGCGGTAGCCGTCCGGGATGCCCCGATCCGAAAACAGGATCGTCACCTGGTGCAGGCTTTCCGGCGCACGGCTCCAGAAGTCGAACATCATGTTCGCGGACTTCAGGTTGCTGTCGGGGAGGCGTTTTTGCGTGTGGATGAAGTCGGGGAACTTGATCGGGTCCTTGATGAAGAATACCGGGGTGTTGTTGCCAACCAGGTCCCAGTTGCCTTCTTCGGTATAAAAGCGCAGGGCGAAGCCGCGCGGATCGCGTTCGGTGTCGGCGCTACCCTTTTCTCCGCCGACGGTCGAGAAACGCAGGAAGGTCGCGGTCTGCCTGCCGATGGCGCCGAACAAGTTCGCTTTCGTGAAGTGGCGGATGTCGTGGGTGACGGTGAAGGTGCCGTATGCGCCCGAGCCCTTGGCGTGGACAACGCGCTCGGGAATGCGCTCGCGGTTGAAGTGCTGCAGCTTTTCGATCAGCTGGAAGTCCTGCAGCAGGAGCGGGCCACGCGGGCCGGCGCTGAGCGAATTCTGGTGGTCGGCGGCGGGAATGCCGGAAGCGGTGGTCAGGCGGGGCTGGGTCATGCTGTTCTCCTCATTGCAAATATTGAATTTGTGAGGAGATTCTACGTACGGCTGAGCTTTAGGTATACTTAATTAAAGCGATTGAAGTAATAGTAATTTCCTAAATCGGAGAAAAGGGAAATGCTCGGCACGTCCCTTTCCACATCAATTACCTGTCAAATCACAGGTCAATAGCGGCGCGTCGACTTCTGCACGTGGCCGCTGGTGAACATACGCGCCTGGATTTTTTTCCAGATAAA
>JAQGLR010000392.1 GCA_028292765.1 Massilia sp.
TGAAGATCGGCACCGACCACTGCACGCCGATCGAATTGTTGCGGTTGTCGCCCGAGGTGCCGGAGATGCGGCCGTTGGTGTCGCGGTGCGACGAGGCTGCAACCAGGTCGAGCGTCGGCAGGTGGCCGGCGCGGTTGCGCTTGATCTCGCGCATGGCCGATTCGAGCGACAGCTGCGAGACCGTCACGCCGTAATTCTGGTTCTCGGCCGACGACACCCACGGGTCGACCGCGGCCGGCTGCGGCGGCGCCAGCGTGACGCCCGACTGCAGCGGCGCCAGCGTGCCCGGTTCGGTGCCGATGATCGCTTGCAGCGCGCTGCGCTTGTTGTCCAGGTCGTTTACGGCGGCAAACTCCTGCGCCACCACCAGGTCATAGGCTGCCTGCGCCTCATGGGTGTCGGTGATGGTCTGGGTGCCGACCTCGAAGTTGCGCTTGGCCGAGGCCAGCTGCTCGGTCACGGCGCTCTTCTGGGCGCGGGTCGATTCCAGCGTGTCCTGGGCCGACAGCACGTCGAAATAGGCTTGCGCCACGCGCGTGATCAGGTCTTGCTGGGCCTGGGCAAACTGGGCTTCGGCAATGGCTTGCGTCAGCTTGCTCTGCTCGTAGGTTTGCCAGCGGTCCCAGCGGAACAGCGGCTGGCTCAGCGCCAGCGTGTAGTCGCTGGTGGTCTGGCTCGGGCCGCCCCCGCCCACCACGGTCGGCACGCCGCCCACGACCACGGTCTGGCCTTCATTGAAGGGCGAAAAATCGCTGTTGTTCCTGATGGTCGAGCCCGACAGGCCGACGGTTGGCAGCAACCCCGCGCGCCCCTGGGTGACGCGTTCCCGCCCGGCGGCAAGCGTCGCGCGCGCGCTGGCGAAGGTGGCGTCGTTGGCCAGGGCCTGCTGGTATACCTGGATCAGGTCGATCGCGTGCGCATTGAGCGACACGAAGGCGCTGGCCAGCAGCACGGCGATGAGGGATTTCTGCATTGCGGTCTCCGTCGGAGTCATCAAAAGTTGGAAGGGAAGTACACAGATCAATACTTCGGCATCGCCGGATCGACCTGCAAGGCCCAGGCGTGTATTCCGCCCGTCAAATTCGTTACGTTCTCGAACCCGTTGCGCTCGAGGAAAGCGGCCACCTGCATGCTGCGCGCGCCGTGGTGGCAGATACAGATAATCTCTTGCCCGTCGTCGATTTCACCGGCGCGGATCGGAATCAGGTGCATCGGGATCTGGGTCGAGCCCGCGATGTGGCAGGTCTCGAATTCCCAGTTCTCGCGCACGTCCAGCAGCAGCGGGCGCGGCTGGCTGTCATCAAGCAGGCGTTCGGCCAGTTGGGGCGCGGTGATGTGCTGCATGATGTCCTTCAGAACGTGAAGCGCGACACGGTCGGTGCACCCGACAGCGGCTTGACGTTGGTCTCGAACAGCTTGACGGTGTCATAGGCCGTGTCCGACACGCGCGTGACGAGCACGGCGCTCATGGCTGGCGAACGGCCGACGATGGCGGCGATGCGCCCGCCGACCTTGACGGCCTTGAGGAAGGCCTCGGGGATGCTTTCCAGGCCGCCCGAGATGGCGATCGCGTCGAACGGTCCACCCTGCTCCCAGCCGGCTGCGCCATTGCCTTCGACCACGGTCACGTTGGCGATGCCGGCTCGGGCGAGGTTCTGCTCGGCCAGCGCCTTGATTTCCGGCGAGATCTCGACGGTGGTCACGTGACGCGCGCGGTGCGCCATCAGGGCGGCCATGTAGCCCGATCCGGCGCCGATTTCCAGCACGTTCTCGTGTTTTTTCAGGTTCAGTTCCTGCAGGATGCGCGCTTCGATTTTCGGATCGAGCATCGACTCGCCGCCCGGCAGCGGGATCTCGACGTCGGCGAAGGCCAGGTTCTGGTAGGCCGCCGGCACGAACGCTTCGCGCTTGACCACGTGCAGCAGGTCGAGGACCTCCTGGTCCAGCACGTTCCACGGGCGGATCTGCTGTTCGATCATGTTAAAGCGGGCTTGTTCGATATTCATCTTAATACTCGGTGGAAAAGAAATAATCCGATATTTTATCGTTGAACGGTCTCAACACGTACATCTTATCGGGACAGCATCGAGATCGCGCGAAATTGCGACAGTCTGCAGTTTGAGGGGGTTGAACGCCTGAAAAGTCGGCCGCCCGGGCTAGGCGCTGCCTTACGCCGCCGCAGGGGACGTAGCGCCAAGGTTCGGCAGCAGGCCGTTCAGGGCCATATCGAGGAAAGCGTCGAGGAAGGCCAGCGGTTCGAGCGAGCCGCGCTCGCAGGGGCCGACCGAGTGCTTCCAGGTCACCAGCATGAGCATGGGGGCGATGAGCACCTGGGTGACCTGGGCGACGTTGATCGGCCGGAATTCGCCCCGGGCGATGCCGCGCTCGAGCATGCTGGAAATCATGCGCGTGCCGCGGTTGATAACCTCGTCCTGGTAGAACGTGGCCAGCTCGGGGAAATTGCCTGATTCGGCGGTGACGAGCTTGATGATGCCGGACACCTTGTGGGCGCCGATGCGGTCCCACCAGCCCATCATGAGGCCCCGCAGCAGCTCGGCGCTGTGGCCGTCGAATTCGGCGACCGACGACTCGGCGTCGCCGATCACGGGAACGATGCTGTTGCGCACCACCGCCTTGAACAGCTCTTCCTTGTTTTCGAAGTAGAGATACAGGGTGCCTTTCGACACACCGGCACGGCGGGCGACATCTTCCAGCCGGGTCGAGGCAAAGCCGCGCTCGACGAACAGGTCGATGGCCGCCGCGAGCAGTTCCTGCGGACGCGCATCCTTACGGCGCTCCCAGCGCGGTTTGGTGTCAAGTGAGCATTCCATGCTTCCGTCCGACAACTTAGTAATAAGCTATCGAATATAGACCCCGGCTCGGGGGTAGTCAAGCGCTACTCCCGCTTGCGGTGCATGGCGGTCTTCATCGCCCCTTGCCATTGCCGCATCCATAAATACGCCCTTCCGCGCGCGGCTTGTAGAGCGAGCCTTCGGGGTCGATTGGCCGCCGGTCGGTCTGCTGGCGCGGCACCTGGAACACCGACATCACGTCCACCAGCCCCGGCACCAGCTTTTCCATTGCCACGTCCAGGCTGGCCATGGCCCCGACCTTGACGTTGCGCGCGGGCGTGGTGGCCGCGTCCAGGATCGCTGCGGCCACCTGGTGCGGGTCGATCTGCGGCGACGGCAGCTTCGGTTCGTGCGCGAGATAGTTGCGCGCATGCTGGGGTAGCGGCGTATCGACCGCAGTCGGCTCGATCAGGGTAATCGACACCGGCGCGCCATCGACATGCTCGATCTCGATGCGCAGGGCGTCGGTAAAGCCCTTGACCGCATGCTTGCTGGCCGAATACATGCCCTGCAGGGGGATGGCCAGCTCCGACGCCTCGCTGCCGACGTTGATCAGGGCGCCGCCCGTCATGCGCAGGTGCGGCAGCGCCGCCAGG
>JAQGLR010000405.1 GCA_028292765.1 Massilia sp.
GTCCCCGCCGACTGGACCGCGCGCTTGGCGCAGGGCTACGACACGCTGGTCAAGCACGCCATCGAAGGCATCCGCGCCATGCCAGCCAAAGGCGGCAACCCGGACCTGGACAATCTCGAAGTCGAACGCGCCGTCGTGTACATGGCCAACCAGAGCGGCGCCACCTTCAAGGAGCCGGCAGCCCCCGTGGCAACCGCTGCTGCGGCCCCGGCCGCAGGAACCGAGGTAGCGGCCGCGCCGGCTGCGATGAACGCGGCGACGGCCTCGCCCGTCGCCGGCACCCCGGCCAGCGCCACCCCAACGGCGCCGGCAACCTCGGCAACGGCGCCGTCTGCGCCAGCTGCCGGCGCCGTTGCGCCCGCTGCTGTTGCCCCTGCTGCCGCCCCGGCCGTCGCGAATGCCGACGCCGGCAAGGCGCTCTACAACAGCGCCTGCATCGCCTGCCACGGCGCCGGTATCGCCGGTGCACCGAAACTGGCCGACAAAGCCAACTGGGCGCCGCGCATCAAGCAAGGCAACGCGCTGCTGTACGAACACGCGATCAAGGGCTACCAGGGCAAGGCCGGCGTAATGCCGCCAAAAGGCGGTTCGAGCGCGCCGGATGCCGATGTCAAGGCCGCAGTGGACTTCATGGTGGCATCGTCGCGTTGAGCGAAGTCATCCTTCATGTCCGCACGACCGCCTGCCGGGCGGTTTTTTTATTTCGCAGAGTGAGCAAACAGGAACATAAAAAAAAGTTAAGAAGCTTTCATAGCGAATAATGTTCGTAAAAAATTCGACAATGTTATGTTGTATTTGGACGAAATTTTGAACAGAAGCCTTGCTACCCCTGTTCCATAATCTTGCTTTGGCGTAATCTTCTAGGAATTCCGTGGGGCAATAATTTATTCCCCACAGTAACTCCCTTGAAGACGGCCATGACACTCCCACTCCAGAACTTTGCAATGCGAATTGCCGCAATCGCGGCATTCGGTACCACCCTCGTCGCCTGCGGCGGCGGCGGTGGCGCGGGCTCGAACGCAAGCCTGGCAACGCCGACCTCGGCCAGCCCGAGCGCACCCGTCGTGTCGACCTCCCCATCCCTCACCGCCACCGCGCCAGTCGCTACCGCGACGACGACGGAAGGCGCCCCGGTGGCGGCCGCTACTCCGACTCCGGTGACTGCGCCAGTCGTCGTGTCCCAGTCGGTCGCGACTGCCCCCGCGATCACGACCTATAGCGTGTTTGGCGTCGTCACCGACGTGCGCGTCGAAAACACCTCCGCCGCCGCCCGGGAAAACGTGCCGGTGACCTTCGGCCAGGTATTTGCCGTCGGCCACCTGCTGCCGGCAGACTCGCTGGTCGGCCGTTTCGACAACGGCGTCAGCATTCCACTGCAGCTCGACGTCAAGGCAACCCACCCCGACGGTTCGGTGCGCCACGCGGTGGTGTCGGGCATCGTCCCGAGCCTGGCCGCAGGCGAAGGCCGTGCGCTGTCGCTGATGAAGTCGAATGCACCGCACGCCGCCGGGCTCGGCCCGCAGCGGCTGTTGATGAACGGCTTCAGCTCGTCCGTGCAGGCCACCATCGCCGGCGTACGCTATTCCGCGTCGGCCGACGACCTGATCAAGACCGGCGCGCCTTACCAGACCTGGCTGTCGGGCGCCGTCGCCAACGAGTGGCATGTCTCGGCCCCGCTGACGACGGACGAAGGCGTCGCGCACCCGCACCTGACCGCGCGTTTCGCGATTCGCTGGTACGACGCCATCAAGAAGGCGCGCGTCGACGTCACCATCGAAAACGCCTGGGCTTACGAGCCGAATCCGCAGAACTTTACCTATGACGCCGAAGTCGTGGTGCGCGGCGTGGCCGTGTATTCGAAGCCGGCGCTGACCCACCTGCACCACGCCCGCTGGCGCAAGATGTTCTGGTGGGGCGGCGACGCCGGCCAGGTGCATGTGAAGCACAACACGGCTTACCTGATCGCCAGCCGGGCAGTGCCGAACTACGACCAGAGCATCAAGATGTCCGAAACCGCGCTGGCCGCGCTGAACACCAGGTTCACGGGCGCCGTCACCGAGCCGATGAACATCGGCCTGGCCACCAGGTCGATGCCCAGCACCGGTGGACGCGACGACATCGGCCTGCTGCCAGCCTGGGCCGCCGCCTACCTGCTCAGCATGGACAAACGCGCCAAGGATGCGACGCTCGGTACGGCCGACCTGGCCGGCAGCTGGTCGATGCACTTCCGCGACAAGAACACCGGCCGTCCGGTCAGCCTGATCGACTACCCGTACATGACGATCCTGGGCCGCACCGGCGACACGCTGAACCGCACGACCAAGCTGTACGAAAAGTTCCCGGACTGCCCGGCCACCCTGTGCTCCAGCCCGTATCAACACGACTCGTCGCACCAGCCCAACTTCGCCTACCTGCCCTACCTGGTGACGGGCGACTATTATTACCTGGAAGAGCTGCAATTCTGGTCGATGTGGAACGTGTTCTCGAGCAACCCTGGCTACCGCCAGAACATCCGAGGCCTGCTGCTATCGGCCCAGGTGCGCGGCCAGGCATGGAGCCTGCGTACGCTGGCCGAAGCGGCCTACATCACGCCCGACGGCGACCGCCTGAAGGAACATTTCAACCGCGTCCTGACGAGCAACCTCGACTGGTACAGCGCGAACTACCTGAACGGCGGCATCGGCGCCAATGCGCTGGGCGTGATCACCAACGGTCCGGCCGTGGTGTACAACAGCGACACCGGTGTGGGTCCGTGGCAGGACGACTTCTTCACCTCGGCCCTTGGGCGTACGGCGGAGCTGGGCTACACCAAGGCGCTGCCCCTGCTGCAGTGGAAGGCGACCTTCCCGGTCGAGCGCATGGTGGGCGACGGCGCCTGCTGGATCGGTGCTGCGATGTACACGATGAAGGTCCGCGACAGCGCGACTGCCCCGATCTACGCGACGATCGGCGACGTCTTCAAGAACAGCGCGCCGTTCTACGCGACCCTGCCCTGCGGCAGCGCCGAGATGGCCACCGCCCTGAAACTGAAGGTAGGCGAGATGGAAGGCTACGCAACTTCGGCAATGGGTTACCCGGCCAACATGCAGCCGGCACTGGCCTACGCGGCCACTGCCAGCGGTGCCAAGGGCGCGGCGGCCTGGGCCAGGTTCGCAGCCCGTCCGGTCAAGCCGGACTATACGAAGTCGCCGCAGTTCGCCATCGTGCCGCGCTGAGCGGCAAGGAAGGGAAACGCAAAAAGCCGGAGGGGAAACCCTCCGGCTTTTTTTCGCCCGCCAAATTGGCGGGGCTTTGGCGTCAAGCCAGGACAGGGACGCTTACCAGATAATCACGCGGTCCTTCGGCGCCAGGTACATCTTGTCGCCTTCCTTGACCTTGAAGGCTTCGTAGAAGCCCGGCTGGTTTTTGAGGGTGCCGTTGGCGCGGAACTGGCCCGGCGCGTGCGGGTCGGTCTTGACCTGGGCAATTTGCGCCGGCTCGCGCATCTTGGTGCGCCAGACCTGGGTCCAGCCCATGTACAGGCGCTGCTCGCCGGTGAGGCCGTTGATGACCGGCGCTTTTTTCCCTTTCAGCGACAGTCTATAAGCCTTGGCGGCAATCGCGAGACCCGAGTTGTCGGCGATGTTTTCGCCCAGGGTCAGTTCGCCGTTGACCTTGTAGCCCGGCAGCGGGCTGTAGGCGCTGTACTGGTCCACGAGCATCTTGGTCTTGGCCTTGAAGTTCTTGTGGTCCGACGGGCTCCACCAGTCGCGCAGGTTGCCGTTGCCGTCGTACTGGGCGCCCTGGTCGTCGAAGCCGTGGCTGATCTCGTGGCCGATCACGGCGCCGATGCCGCCGTAATTCACCGCGTCATCGGCATTCGCGTCAAAAAACGGCGGCTGCAGGATCGAGGCCGGGAACACGATTTCGTTCAGTTCCGGGTTGTAGTAGGCGTTCACCGTCTGCGGCGTCATGCCCCACTCGTCGCGGTCGATCGGTTTGCCGAGTTTATTCAGTTCGCGGTTGTACTCGACTTCGCGCGAGCGCATCACGTTGCCGACCAGGTCCTCACGCTTGACGCTCAGGGCCGAGTAGTCCTTCCACTTGTTCGGGTAACCGATCTTCGGGGTGAACTTGGCCAGTTTTGCCTGCGCTTCCTTCTTGGTTGCCGGGCTCATCCAGTCGAGGGTATTGATCGAGTCCTTGTAGGCCGCCAGCAGGTTCGCCACCAGCTTTTCCATGCGCGCCTTGCGCTCGGCCGGGAAGTGCTCCTTGACGTACTGCTTGCCGACCGCTTCGCCCAGTCCGCGCTCGACGACGCCGACGCCGCGCTTCCAGCGCGGTTCGTTCTGCGGCGCGCCCGACAGCGTGGTGCCGTAGAAGGCGAAGCGCTGGTCGACGAAGGCCTTTGACAGGTAACTTGCATACGCATCGATCAGGTGCATCTGCAGGTAGGCCTTCCAGGTTTCCAGCGAGGTCTTGCCGGCCAGTTCCGCGAAGCCCTTCAGGTAAGTTGGCTGGCTGACGATGACGTAAGACGCCTTGCCGCTGATGCCGGCGCCTTCCATCCAGGATTTCCAGTCGAAGCCCGGCGCCAATTCGGCGAGCTTGCTGAGTTCAACTTTGTTGTAGGTCTTGACCGGGTCGCGGTTCTCGACCTTGGTCCACTGCACGCGCGCGATGTCCGTTTCGAAAGCGAGGATGGCCTTGGCGTTGGCGGCGGCGTTCCTGTCGCCGGCCAGGGACAGCATCTTTTCGATGTGCTGGCCGTATTTGGCGCGGGCGTCGGCCAGTTTTGCATCGTCCGTTTTGAGGTAGTAGTCGCGGTCGGGCATGCCCAGGCCGGCCTGGTACAGGTCGGCCACGTACTTGGTCGAATCCCTGGCGTCCTGGTGGATGTAGAACACGACCGGCACGTCCAGGCCCAGTTTCACGTAGCGCGCCAGCATCGCCGGCAGTTCCGACTTGTCCTTGACGGCGGCGATCTTCGCCAGCTCGGCGTTCAGGGGCGAGATGCCCAGCGTTTCCAGGCGCGCTTCGTCCATGAAGCTGGCGTAGAAGTCGCCGATCTTCTGGGTGTCGGTGCCGGCGGCGCTCTTTTCGGCGGCGGCGCGTTCGATGATCGTGCGCAGTTGCGGCAGCGTGTCGTCGCGCAGCTTGGCGAACGAGCCCCAGCTCGACTTGTCGGCCGGGATCTCGACGGTTTTCAGCCACTTGCCGTTCAGGTATTCGAAGAAGTCGTCCTGCGGACGCACGGATGGTTCGATGAATTCGGTGGCGATGCCGGCCGACAGGACCGGGGCCTTGGCGTTTTTCGTGCTAGCCGCGCCTGCCGCGGTGCCCGCCGCAGGTGCTGCATGGGCGACGCTGGAAACCAGGGCCAGCGTCAATGCGCTCAGCAGATATTGTTTTTTCATGTGTCTCTCTCTTGTCCGTTCTTGTTTGTACGACCGGATGGAAAGCCGGCGCTCGTGGCGCCGGCTCGGGTAGCGATCTACTCAACCGGGAGGACATATGCATGCCATGCATACGGCTGCATGGTCACGCTTTCTGTCCAGCCGGTCGACGACTTTACCAGATCTTGACGCGATCTTTCGGCGCCAGATACATCTTGTCGCCTTCCTTCACGCCGAACGCTTCATAGAAGGCCGGGTGGTTCATCACGGTGCCGTTGGCGCGGAACTGGCCCGGCGAGTGCGGGTCGGTCTTCACTTGCACGATCTGCTGGGCTTCGCGCATCTTCGAGCGCCACACCTGGCCGAAGCCCATGAAGAAGCGCTGGTCGCCGCTGAGGCCGTCGATCACCGGCGCAGGCTTGCCGTTCAGCGAGATCTTGTAGGCTTTATAGGCGATTGCCAGGCCCGAGTTGTCGCCGATGTTTTCGCCGAGGGTCAATTCGCCGTTGACGTTGTAGCCTGGCAGCGGGCTGTAATTGTTGTACTGCTTGACCAGCATGTCGGCGCGCGCCTGGAATGCGTCGCGGTCGGCCTTGGTCCACCAGTCGCGCAGGTTGCCGTCGCCGTCGGACTGGCTGCCCTTGTCGTCGAAGCCGTGGCCGATTTCGTGGCCGATCACGGCCCCGATGGCGCCGTAGTTGACGGCGTCGTCGGCGCGCATGTCGAAGAACGGCGGCTGCAGGATCGCGGCCGGGAACACGATCTCGTTCATCGAGCTGCTGTAGTAGGCGTTCACCGTCTGCGGCGTCATGCCCCACTCTTCGCGGTCGATCGGCTTGCCGAGCTTGGCGATGTTGCGGTTGTAGCCGAACTCCGATGCACGCTTGACGTTGCCCACCAGGTCGTCCTTGCGGATGGCCAGCTTCGAGTAGTCGCGCCACTTGTTCGGGTAGCCGACTTTCGGCACGAACTTGGCCAGCTTCGCCTGGGCTTCGACCTTGGTCGCCGGGGTCATCCAGTCGAGTTCATCGATGCTTTGCTTGTAGGCGGCGGTGACGTTCTTCACCAGCTCTTCCATGCGCGCCTTGCGCTCGGCCGGGAAATACCTGGCCACGTACTGGCGGCCAGTGGCCTCGCCCAGCGCGCCTTCGACGATCGACACGCCGATCTTCCAGCGCGGACGGTTTTCGGTGGTGCCGGTCAGCGCCGTGCCATAGAAGGCGAAGTTGGCGTCAACAAAGGCCTTCGACAGGTAAGGCGAGTATTCGCGCAGCAGGTGCCATTCGAAATAGGACTTCAGGGTGGCGAGGTCGGTCTTCGCCAGCACCGCGTTGAAACCGGTCAGGTAGCTCGGCTGGGCGACGATGACGTAGTCCAGCTTGTTGCCGACGCCGCTGGCGGCCAGCGCCGCGTTCCAGTCGT
Source organism: Massilia sp. (assembly GCA_028292765.1). Lineage (GTDB taxonomy): Bacteria > Pseudomonadota > Gammaproteobacteria > Burkholderiales > Burkholderiaceae_D > Telluria. The sequence continues at coordinate 6,798 of JAQGLR010000405.1, forward strand.
AGCCCGGGGTCAGCGCGCCAAGTTCGGCCACGCTCATCTTGTTGTAGCGCTTGACCGGGTCGCGGTTCTCGACCTTGGTCCACTGCACCCTGGCCAGTTCGGTTTCGAAGTCGACGATCGCTTTCGCCTGGGCGGCGGCGTTCTTCTCGCCGGCCAGGGTCAGGACCTTGGCCACGTGTGCCTCGTACTTGGCGCGGGTGTCCGCCATGCGCTTGTCTTCGAGCTTCAGGTAGTAGTCGCGGTCCGGCATGCCGAGGCCGCCCTGGCCGATGTAGGTGGCGTACTTGGTGGACGCGCGTGCATCCTGGCCGACGCGGATGCCGTACGGGGTGCCGACGCCGATTTTCGACAGGTGGGCCACCAGGCCCGGGATGGCCTTCTTGTCCTTCAGGGTGCGGATGCGCTGCAGCTCGCTTGCCAGCGGCTTGACGCCGAGGGTTTCCAGGCGCGCTTCGTCCATGAAGCTGGCGTACAGGTCGCCGATCTTCTGGACGTCGGTGCCGGCCTTCTTCGAAGGATCCTTCTGGGCCGCCTCGATGATCCCGCGCACGTGGACCTGGCTGTCGTCGCGCAGCTGCATGAAGGTGCCGTGGCTGGCCTTGTCGGCCGGGATCTCGGTGGCCTTCAGCCACTTGCCGTTCAGGTGGGTGAAGAAATCGTCCTGCGGGCGTACCGAAGGGTCGATGAACTGGGTGTCGATGCCGGAGATCGGGTGGTCCGCCACTGCGGCCGCAGGCTTGGCGGCTTGCGCCGCGGTGTCGCCCGCGTAGGCGAAGGTCGCCAGCACGGACAGGGTCAGGGTGCTCAGAAGGGTACGTTTCAAGGGAGGTCCTCGTTTGCCGATAGAAAACGCGCACCGGGCCACAACCTTCTGCCCATGCGCCAACAGGATTGTTATTCAATACTGATACTTCGCCCAAGCCGCGTCAGACACTTGTCATTACAAACTTGTCTGTACGACACGGCGTGCGGACATCCTGCCAGCATGCCCGATCCGGGCCCATCCGTCGAGAGGGAGTGTTGCAAAAATCAGTCGGCGGCCGTGCGGCCCGGAAAACGCAGGCCGCCATAAAAAAAGCCCACGCAGGGGGCCGTGGGCAGAACCACTGTCGAGGAGTGGGAGAGAGAAACTGGAATTGACTATAAGGTCCGGCCCGCGGCGGCGCGCCGACTCTTACAATTACTTACCGGAAGCACAAGCTGCTTTACCTCCCGCTGCAATCTGGTGCCGGTTTGCGGCAGCGCTACCATGGGACTGTCCGATTCGGGTTTATACTGATTGCGCGCTATCTCATGCGTGCCAAGGCGGCCGCTGGCTCACTACCAGAACCGCCACCACCAGAACCTATGGCCTCCACTCTCAAGAATACCGGCCTGCTCGCCGTCGGTGTCGTTGCCGGCGTCGCCGTCACGATGCAGTTTTCCGCGCTCGCCTATAAACCGGTCGAGCCGAGCATGCCGCTCGACCAGTTGCAGCAACTGGCGAAGGTGGTCGACATCATCCAGTCCGACTACGTCGAGCCGGTCGAAGGCGGCAAGCTCCTGACCGACGCCATCACCGGCATGGTCGACTCGCTCGATCCGCACTCGGCCTACCTCGACCCGGCCGCCTACCGCGAGCTGCGCGAGGGCACCGAAGGCAAGTTCGTGGGCCTGGGAATCGAGATCGGCGAGAGCGACGAGGGTTATGTCGAAATCGTCACGCCGATGGAAGACTCGCCGGCCGAACGCGCCGGCATCCGGGCGGGCGACCTGATCACCCGCATCGACGGCCTCGATGTGCGCGGGCTCGGCCTGGAAGAAGCGGTCAAGCGCATGCGCGGCACGCCCGGCACCCGCGTGACGCTCACCATCGCGCGCCAGAACGCGCCGCAAGCGCTGGTCCTGGTCGTCGAGCGCCAGGAAATCGTCCAGAAAAGCGTCAAGGCAAGAATCGTCGAACCGGGCTACGGCTGGCTGCGCATCGCCCAGTTCCAGGAGCCGACGGTCGACGACATGGCCGAGAAGCTGGCCGAACTCGCCCGCAAGGAGCCGCAGCTGAAAGGCCTCGTGCTCGATTTGCGCAACGATCCCGGCGGCCTGCTGCAGGGCGCGATCGGCGTCGCCGCCGCCTTCCTGCCCGAGGGCGTGGAAATCGTTTCCACCAATGGCCAGCTGCCCGAATCGCGTGGGCGCTACTATGGCCGGCCCGAGCACTACATGCTGCGCAGCGGGCGCGATCCGCTGTCGATCGTGCCGGCCACCTTCAAGACGCTGCCGCTGGTGGTGCTGGTCAATACCGGTTCGGCCTCGGCCTCCGAGATCGTCGCCGGCGCGCTGCAGGACCACAAGCGCGCAGTCATCGTCGGCAGCCAGACCTTCGGCAAGGGCTCGGTGCAGACGATCCGCCCGATCGGGCGCGAGGCCGCCGTCAAGCTCACCACCGCGCGCTACTACACCCCGAACGGGCGCTCGATCCAGGCACGCGGGATCGTGCCCGATTTCGCCGTCGACGAGAACGTCGATAACGATGGCCTGAACGCGCTGCGCCTGCGCGAGGCCGACCTGCAGCACCACCTGCTTGGGGACAACGCGGAGGAAAAGAAGACGCGGCCGGACGACATCGAAGAGCAGATGGCCCTGCTCGACGCAGCGCGCGGCAGCACCCCCCTCGACTACGGCGGCGAAGGCGACTTCCAGCTGGCGCAGGCGCTCAGGCACCTGAAGGGCGAACCGGTACAGCTGTCGAAGCGTCAGGCCGAACCCAAGCTGGCGCGCCAGCCTTAGAGCCCCTGACAAACTCTCCATGGCGGCGTTGCATCGTCTGGCCGTACCAGCGTACTGTCTTCGACGACGCGCCTTGCCCTGAAGGTTTTGTTAGGGGCTCGTAAGCGGGCGATGGTCTCCCCGACAATTCCCAGGCCCCGGCCGATTGTGTAAAATCGCCGTCATTCACCGGGGATCCCCCCGTCATCGTCTTTGAAAGTCCTGAAAATGAAACCTGTCGTCATCAGCGGCACCGGCCTGTTTACGCCTCCGTATTCCATCTCGAACGACGAACTGGTGACGGCGTTCAATGCCTACGTCGGGCTGCATAACGCCGAGCACGCCGAGGCGATTGCCGCGGGTACTGCCACCGCCCTCGAACCGTCGAGCAGCGCTTTCATCGAAAAAGCCTCCGGCATCAAGTCGCGCTACGTGATGGAGAAGGAAGGCATCCTCGATCCGACGCGCATGACCTCGCGCATCGCCGAGCGCGGCGACGACGAACTGTCGCTGCAGGCCGAGATCTGCGTGGCCGCCGCCCGCGAAGCCCTGACCCGCGCCGGCCGCGTGGCCGCCGACATCGACA
>JAQGLR010000328.1 GCA_028292765.1 Massilia sp.
CCATTCGCGCTGGAAGTTGGTCAGCGGTGCGCCCTCGGCGCGCTTCCAGTAATCGTGGGCGTCAGGCGACAGCACGATCGAGGCCGCCAGGGCCACGTTGGCCCAGCCGACCGCGCGTTCCTCGGGCCTGAGCTTGTCGCTGTTCTTGTTCAGCGCGATGGTGGCCAGTTTGAGGCTGGTGCGCGCCATGCGGCCCAGGGCCACCAGGTAAATTTCGTGTTCGGCGCGCGACTCGCCGATGCCGCGCGCCATCGCCACCGCCGGTGCGTCGACCGCCTGCGCCGCGCGCGTGTCGGAGGCCCCCAGCAACTGGGCGATACGGCGCGACGGACCCGTCGCCCCCATTTCCCCGGCCACGCGCAGTTGCGCCAGCAATTCGTCCTGCCCAAGCTGGCCGGACTGGGCCAGCTGCGCCATCAGGGCGGCGCAGGCTTCGCCATAGGCCGGGGGATTGGCCAGCAAAGGGCGTGCTTCGGCGAGGACAGGTTCGCCGCGTCCCGCACGCATCAGGAGCGCATAGCAACGCAACTGCAGGTCGTCGCTGCGCGCGGCCAGCGGCAGTTCGCGTTCAAAATTGTTCCAGTCGCGCTGGCGGCCGAGTTCCAGCAGCCAGTCGGTGCGCAGGCGGTCGGCCACGGCGCTGCCCTCGTGGCGCCGCAGCACGCCCCGGATTTCCTCGTACGGTGTCTCGCGCAGGCGTGGTTTGAGACGATAATAGTCAACGTAGGCAGGCAGGACGTAGTTGGGCAGGCGCGATGCGAGCGCGTTGGCGCGGGCGGCGTCGTTCTGGCGCGCGGCCTCGCGCAGCAGCAGGAAGGTGTCGTCGTCGGCGCGCGAGGCGTCGCTCGAAGGCGCGGCGCCCGGCACGGGGGCTACAGTTGCCGCGGGTGCCTGGGCCAGGACGGAGGCGGCGGCAGCGGCGAGGACTGCGCCGGCGATCAATTTCAATGGAAGCAACAACACAGCTTTTATACCCTTCATTCGAATCATGACCGGCAAATCAAGAATACCATGCGCATCAATTGTGCCGCCACAACCGAACGCCAGCGTGGCGCGGGCGGCGGAGGACGGCACCACGGCCGGGGACTCCCGGCTGCCGGCGCGCGCAATGCCCAGCATCGCACAGGAGGGCGTGGCCTGCGGCAATGCTGCACAGGCACCGGGGGCAGGCGACGCGGAAATGCAACAAACAGGGGGCGGCGCGCCGCCACTGCCGGCAGCAGGCCTGGACGCACCCAAGCCGGCGCACACCCGCGCGCCGCAGCCAGGCACGGACAGGCAAGGCGCGGCATCGGCCAAGGCCGCCCTGCGCAAGCGCTTGAAGGCAGGGCGCGCGAGCCTTGACGAGGCCGACAAACAAGAACGTGACCGCCGCATCGGCGCCCAGGTGCTGGCCTGGTGGCGCCGTACCCGGCCTCCCCTGCTGGCCGTCTACTGGCCCCTGATCGGCGAACCGGACCTGCAGGACACCTTCCGCGCGCTGGCCGCCGAGGGCGCCGCGCTGGCGCTGCCGGTGGTGGTCGAACGGCATGCGCCGCTGGCGTTTGCCGAATGGGCGCCGGGCGAACCCATGATCCTCGATCCGATGGGGGTGGCGGTGCCGGAGCAACTGCGCACGGTCGCGCGTCCGCCGGCACTGCTGGTGCCCTGCCTGGGCTTTAACGAGCACGGCTACCGGCTCGGCTACGGCGGAGGGTTTTATGACCGCACGCTGGCCGGCGGCGTCAAGCCGGCCACGCTCGGCATCGCCTACGCCTGCCAGGCGGCCGATTTCGAGGCCGACGAGCACGACCTGCCGCTCGACCTGATCGTGACCGAAGAGACGGCCGTGGAGTGAGCTGAAAAAATCCCGGCGAACGCTTGCGCGTGGCCGGGAAGTGCTTATCTGCCCGGGGTTTCCTCACCCGTCAGGCGTTGCCAGATCGCCGTCGTCGCCGCCGCCTGGTTCATGCTGTAGAAATGCAGGCCCGGGGCGCCGCCCGCGAGCAGGCGTTCGCACAGGCTGGTGACCAGATCCAGCCCGAAGGCCTTGATCGAGGCGCTGTCGTCGCCGTAGCTGGCCAGTTTCACGCGCACCCAGCGCGGAATTTCGGCGCCGCACATCTCGGAAAAACGCATCAGCTGCGTGTAGTTCGTGATCGGCATGATGCCGGCCACGATCGGCACGTCGATGCCCAGTTTCTGCGCATTGTCGACGAACTGGAAGTAGGCGTCGGCGTTATAGAAATACTGGGTGATGGCGGCGTTGGCCCCGGCCTTGATCTTGCGCTCGAAGTTCAGCAGGTCGTCCTGGGGCGACCTGGCCTGCGGGTGCATCTCCGGGTAGGCCGCCACTTCGATGTGGAACCAGTCGCCGGTTTCGGCGCGGATGAACTCGACCAGTTCGTTGGCGTAGCGCAGCTCTCCGGCGCCGCCGTAACCGCTCGGCAAATCGCCCCGCAGCGCCACCAGCCGGCGGATGCCGTGGGACTGGTACTGCTGCAGGAGCGCCCGGATCGACGGGCGCGTGGCGCCAACGCACGACAGGTGGGGTGCGGCCAGCTGGCCGTCGGCCATGATGTCGAGCACCGTGTCGAGCGTGCCCTGCTGGGTGGAGCCGCCCGCGCCGAAGGTCACCGAGAAATACTTCGGATGCAGTTCGGCGAGCTTGCGGCGTGTGACGCGCAGCTTGTCCGCGCCCTCGGGCGTCTTGGGCGGGAAAAACTCGATACTGAAATTATGAGTTTCCATCTTTACTCAGAAGCAAGGTTGAAAGTGCCCACGAAATGACGCTGTACAGGATCGCCGCCAGGAAGGCCGACCAGAATCCGGCCACCTCGAAGCCCTCGATCAGGGTCGACACCAGCCAGAACAGGATGGCATTGATGACCAGGATAAACAGCCCCATCGACAGCAGCGTGACAGGCAAGGTCAACAATACCAGCAGGGGCCGGATCAGCGTGTTGACCAGGCCCAGCACGAGCGCGGCGGTCAGGGCGGTGCCGACGTTGGTGACGGAGACGGAGTGCATCAGGTAAGGCAGGGCCATCAACGCGGCAGCGTTGATCAGCCAGGTCAGGAGCAGGCGCATGTTCAGCTTTCGTGGTGCGTTTGTTGTTGTTGTTGGAGGCAAGCTTTTTGGGGAGGCCCTGGGCCCGCACCGAGTCCAGGGCGTGAGCGGCAACCGCGGCCGCTCAGCACTTGCTGATACTGCTGACCACTACCTGTTAGTAACGGTAGTGGTCAGGCTTGTAAGGGCCTTCCTTCTTCACCGAGATGTAGGCGGCCTGCTCGTCGGTCAGTTCGGTCAGCTGGGCGTTGAGCTTTTTCAGCTGCAGGCGCGCGACCTTCTCGTCGAGGTGCTTCGGCAGCGTGTAGACGCCGACCGGGTACTGGTCGGTGTTGGCGAACAGTTCGATCTGGGCGATGGTCTGGTTCGCGAACGACGAGCTCATCACGTACGATGGGTGGCCCGTGCCGCAGCCCAGGTTCACCAGGCGGCCTTCGGCCAGCAGGATGATCCGCTTGCCATCAGGGAAGATGACGTGGTCGACCTGCGGCTTGATGTTTTCCCACTCATATTTCTTGAGCGCGGCGACATCGATTTCGTTGTCGAAGTGGCCGATGTTGCAGACGATCGCCTGGTCCTTCATGCGCAGCATGTGCTGCTCGGTCAGGATGTGATAGTTGCCGGTACAGGTAACGAAGATGTCGCCATGTTCGGCGGCGTACTCCATCGTCACGACGCGGTAGCCTTCCATCGCCGCCTGCAGCGCGCAGATCGGGTCGATTTCGGTGACCCACACCTGGGCCGACAGGGCGCGCATGGCCTGGGCCGAGCCCTTGCCGACGTCACCGTAACCGGCGATGACGGCAACCTTGCCGGCGATCATGACGTCGGTGGCGCGCTTGATACCGTCGACCAGCGACTCGCGGCAGCCGTACAGGTTGTCGAACTTCGACTTGGTGACGGAATCGTTGACGTTGATCGCCGGGAAGGCCAGTTTGCCTTCCTGGTGCATCTGGTACAGGCGGTGCACGCCGGTGGTGGTTTCTTCGGTCACGCCGAGGATCTGCGGCAGGCGCTTCGAGTACCAGTGCGGGTCGGTCGCGAGACGGCCCTTGATGGCCTTGAACAGGCAGATTTCCTCTTCCGAACCCGGCTTGGCCAGCACCGAGATGTCGGTCTCGGCGCGCGCGCCCAGGTGCAGCAGCAGGGTGGCGTCGCCGCCGTCGTCGAGGATCATGTTCGAGTACACGGCATTGCCGGCGGCGTCATTCGGCCACTCGAAGATGCGGTGGGTGTATTCCCAGTACTCGTCCAGGGTTTCGCCCTTGACGGCGAACACCGGCGTGCCGACCGCGGCGATGGCGGCGGCGGCGTGGTCCTGGGTCGAGTAGATGTTGCACGACGCCCAGCGCACTTGCGCGCCGAGGGCTTCCAGCGTGCGGATCAGCACGGCGGTCTGGATGGTCATGTGCAGCGAGCCGGTGATGCGCGCGCCCTTCAGGGGCTGCGCAGCGGCGAATTCTTCCTGGATTGCCATCAGGCCCGGCATCTCGGTTTCGGCGATGCGGATTTCCTTTTCGCCCCAGGCGGCCAGGGAGATGTCGGCAATGTGGAAGTCTTGGGTAGGTTTCAAAACGGCGCTCATCACGCCCTCCTTTCAGTTAGAAAAAAGTAACGTGAGCGCAGTGTTGATATCCGAGCCTGGCGAAAGAGAGTGCCCGCTAATGCGGGTACGCGCTTTTCGTCGCAACGCTCCTCGGAACGGAATAGTTTAACACGTCTTGGCGAAGGCTACAGGGGGCAGCGCGCCTGGTCCGGGGGCGTTTGCGCATGCACAAGGCAAGGCAAGGCATGCGGTCTTGACCTGCGGTCTTGACCTGCGGTCTTGACCTGCGGGCCGCGGCACGACCGGCCTGCCTTCGCCTTCAGGCTACGGCAACATGGCCTGCGAGCGGCACGGCCGCACCGGATTGCGCCAGCGGCAGGCGGATATCGAAACTGCTGCCCAGGCCCAGGCCCGCGCTGCTGGCCGTGACCGTGCCGCCGTGCAGTTCGACCAGGCTTTTCACCAGCGCCAACCCCAGGCCGAGACCGCCGTGCTGGCGTTCCGACGAGGTCTCCGCCTGCACATACAGATCGAACAGCTGCGGCAAGAGTTCAGCGGCAATACCCTGGCCGTTGTCGGCAACGCGCAGCGTGGCGGCGCCGTCGCGCGTTTCCAGCGCCAGGGTGATGTGCCCACCCGTTCCCGTATAGCGAATCGCATTGCCGAGCAAGTTGCCGACGACCTGAACCAGACGGATCGCATCGCCTTCGACCGGGCACGGTTCGGTTGGCAGCACCACATCGACCCCTTGCCCCTTGCGCTCGGCCGCCGGCGTGAGCTGCTCGACGGCGGCGCCGACCACGTCGCGCATGTCGACCTCGGCCTTGACAATCGAAATCAGGCCGCGGCTGATGCGCGAGACGTCGAGCAAATCTTCCACCAGGCGGTTCATGTGGCTGACTTGCCGGTTGATGAGGTCGCTCAAGCTGGCGGTCTGGACAGCGGCACCCGGATTTTTCTTCAACAGGTGCGCAGCCATCGCCGCCGCCGACAGGGGGCCGCGCAGCTCATGGCTGAGCATCGACAGGAATTCGTTCTTCTGGCGATCGGCCGAGATCAAGGACGCTGCCTTTTCGTTGAGCAGGCGATTGAGTTCCTCGACCTGTTCATTGGTCTGCTCCAGGCGCTTCGATACGGCGACCAGTTCGTCCTGGCGCTCCTGCAGCGCTGCCAGTGCATCGGTCAGCTCGCGGTTTTGCTGATTCGCTTCGGACAAGGCCACATTGCTCGGCATGGACACCCCCGCCACCGCTTGGGCGATGTCTGCCGCCGAGATCGCGCGTGCGCCGGCCGGCAGCATTTTTGCCAGCACAATGCGGGTGCCGCCATTGCCGGTGTCGATATCGCACTCGTCCATGAAGCGCCGCGCCGCCAGCAGGCCGCTGCCGCCCGGGCGCTGGGCGCGCTCCTCTCCCGCAAGCAGCAGCTCGAGGCCATCGATGCCCGGTCCTTCATCCTCGACCACCACCACCAGCGTGTTCCGTCCCGCCTCGCCAGCCAATGAAAAGCCAACCCTGCCTTCGCCCGCATAACTGAACACGTTGCGCGCAAGCTCCGACACGACGGTCGCAATGCGTGCCTGGTCGTGCTGACCGAAGCCGCAATGGGCCGCGATCTGGCGCGCGCGCTGGCGTGAAGCAATGACATCCATCTCGCATGCAACCGCGATGGTGAGGATGGGCTGAGACATGGCGTCCTTTCTTATGCGCAAGGAAACGTTTCCATTGCTGGAAGTCGAGGAAGGATACGAGCGGCTGGCGACAAAGATGCCAGTACGGGAGAAAGCAGTGTTGTACAAAAGAAAATTTATTACTGAGTTGAAAATGCTCGGAGGGAATTATGCGCCACATGTCGCGACCGTGCTGAAAACAGTCGGGATTATTGGCAATCAGAGGAGCGGGCCGCCTGGAACGTGTGGCGATGGCACAACCACTCCGCCCCCGGTCGTACGGGGAATGGTCAAGCGAAGGTGGGGCAAGGGGCGATTGGAGGATCGCCCCGGTGCGGACGCCGTCCGCACCGTTCAAGCTGCAGCCTGGTTAAGCCAGCCCGGCTTCCGCGCGCAGCAGCGCCGCCTTGTCGGTGCGCTCCCAGGTGAATTCCGGCTCTTCGCGGCCGAAGTGGCCGTAGGCGGCCGTCTTGGCGTAGATCGGGCGCAGCA
>JAQGLR010000006.1 GCA_028292765.1 Massilia sp.
TAGCGCACGCCAAAGGCGTCGTAGGTCTGGGTCAGTCCCAGCGGGATCGTCATCATCTCGTTGGAGGTCACGATGATGAAGGGCCAGAGGAAGTTGTTCCAGGCGCCGATGAAGGTGACGATCGCCATCGCCCACACGATGTTGCCGGATAAGGGCAGGTAGACGCTCCACAGCACGCGCAGCGGACTGGCCCCGTCCATCACCGCCGCTTCGCGGAAGTCCGCCGGGATCTGGTCGAAGAACTGCTTGAACACATAGATCACGACCGGCGACACCACCTGCGGCAGCACCAGCCCGGCATAGCTGTTGATCAGGCCAAGCTGGTGCATGGTGCGAAACAGCGGCACCAGCAAGGCTTCGAAGGGCAGCAAGAAGGCCAGCATCGCCAGGCCGAACAGGATCGAGCGCCCGCGAAAGCGCAGCTGCGAAAATGCGTAGGCCGCCATCAGGCTGATCGCCATCGTCACCACGGTGACCAGGAACGCGACCAGTGCGCTGTTGAACAGCCAGAGCGGCAGGTTGCCGGCGCCGAGGGTCTTGCGGAAGGCGTCCAGGGTCCAGGCCTGGGGCAGCCAGTGGAAGGTGGCGGACACGGTCTCGTGTTCCGGCCGCAGCGCGGTCGACAAGGCCCACAGCAGGGGGAAGGTCCAGAGTGCGGCCAGCACCACGGCCGCGGTCACGGCGGCGATGCTCCACCAGAGTTGGGATCGGTTTTTCATGTTTCCCATCATGCGGTCCTCCTCGCCAGCATCCGCGCCAGCAGCGACAAGGCGATGACGACGACCATGAAAGCGATCGCGATCGCCGCCGCGTAGCCGGCGTCGCTCTGGGTGAAGGCGGTTTCGTACATATAGTGCAGGGTCACGCGGCTGGTGTTGTACGGCCCGCCGCTGGTGAGGATATAGGTCTGGCCGAACACCTTCAGCGAGGCGATCAGCTGCAGCAGCAGCGCCGTGCCGAAGACGGGTTTGAGGGCCGGCCAGGTGATCGCCCGGAACAGGGTGAAGCCCCTGGCGCCGTCGAGCGCCGCGGCCTCGTACTGTTCGGCCGGGATGTTCCGCAGGCCGGCCAGCAGCATCAGCATGTTGAAGCCCACGGTCCACCAGACGGTGCCGATCGCCACCACGGGCAAGGCCCAGTTGACGTCGGACAGCCAGGCGCGCTGGCCGCCCACCAGGTGGTTGATGACGCCCGACGAGGGCTGCAGCATCCAGTCGGCGATCAGGGTCATGACCGAGATCGGCAGCACATACGGCAGGAAGAACGCGCCCTGCAGCCAGGATTGAAAGCGCACGAAGCGGTGCACCAGCAGCGCCATCAGCAGGCCGATGCTGGTGAGCGGAATCACGGTCAACAAGGCGAACCAGAAGGTCGTGCGCAGCGACGCCCAGAACGACGGGTCCTGCACCAGGGTCGCGTAATTGGCCAGGCCGACGAAGCCGCTGGTGCGCGTCAGGCTGCTTTCGGTGAGGCTCAGGTAAAAGGTCTGGAGCGCCGGGCCCAGGAAGAACAGCAGGAAGGCCAGCAGGAATGGCGCCAGCAGCAGCATGGCGGGCAGGTTTTCCGAACGCGTGGCGCGGGCCGCGCCTGGCATCGTGCGTTCAAGGCCGTTCACATTCGCGTCTCGTGTCAAGGTCGGGTTCTCCATCAGTAACGCGGCGGCTTCTTGCGCAGCAGGCGCGACGCTTCTGTTTCGAACATCGCGAGCGCCTCGGCAGGGGTCAGCTGGCCGGACAGCGCGCCCGGCATGAACTTCGACGCCATCGCCTGCACCGGCCCGGCGGCGCCCATGTACCAGCCGCCCGGATCGTAGACCACGTTGCGCGCGGCCTCCGCATACAGTGCGTTCGGCATCAGGGCGCGCGCGGCGGCCGACTCCGCCACCGGGCGGTAGGCCGGCACGTGGCCGCCCTCGGCCCAGCCCATCGAGTGGCGGCTGATCCAGGCCATGAAGGTCAGCACCGCGCGCACTTTGTCGGGCGACATGGGACGGCCTTCATTCGCGGGCATCGCGAACGCGTGCGAGTCGGTCCAGACGCTGGCATCCTGGTACAGGCGCGGCAGCGGCACGATGCCGTACTCGAAGCCGAGCGTGCCGGCCCTGGCCGCGCGCACCATTTCCGGCACTTCCCACACGCCGTTGATCATGAAGCCGGCGCCGCCGCCCATGAACTGGCTGGTCGAGGCCGGGTAATCCAGGCCCGCAGGCGCATAGCCGCGGGTGAACCAGGCGCTGACTTTGGCGAGTTCCTCGACCCCGGCGCGGCCGTAGGCGAAACGCCCGTTCTCGATCAGCGGCGCCTTGCGCTGGGCCAGCAGCGACAGCCACAGGCGCCAGATCGCATACGAACCCTGCCCCGATTCCATCGCCAGCCCTGTCTTGCCGGTGCGCTCCCTGATTGCGCGGAAGGCCGCGGTGAGCGCCTCGTAGCCGACGATCGGCTTCAGGCGGCCGGCGCCGTCGAGCAGCCCGGCCTGGCCTGCCAGGGTCTTGTTGTAGTACAGGACCAGCGGGTGCAGGTCGAGCGGGATGGCGTAATGAAAGCCGCCGTAGCGCGATTTTTCCCACTGGCGCGGGAAGTAGTCGCCGGCCTTGATGCCGCTTGCCGCCAACTCGGCCTCGCTGATCGGGCGCAGCACGCCGCCGCCGGCCAGGTTGGGCAGGCGCGACAGGTGCACGGTCGCGATATCCGGGCCTTCGCCGACCACCGTCGAGGTGATCAGCTTGGTATAGAAGGGCTCGCCCCACTTCAGTGTGGTGGTGACCACCCGCACCCTGCCCTGGCTGGCATTGAACTCGTCGATCATGGCCCGCATGCGCGCGCCGTCGCCGCCGCTGAGCAGCGTCCAGAGCCTGACTTCGACCTGTCCCCGCGGCTGGGCATGCACCAGCGGCGCCAGCGGCGTCAGATTCGCCAGCAGGACCGAGGCCGCGAGAAAACTTCTGCGTTGCGCCACATTGTCTCCATTTTTTTATTATGTTACCGGGCCAGGGTCGGGCCCCGTACGACCGGTTTGCCGTCCACCCAGTCGAGCTTGTCGATGTAGAGCACGCGCCGGTCCCCGCGCTTGCCGTCCGGCTTGAGTTCCCATCCGTGGTAGGCGATGAAGTCCTGCGCGCCGACCCGGAACACGGCCTGGTGCCCCGGCCCGTACAGCCTGGCTTCCGCGCGGCTCTTGAGGAAAGGCGCGTCGCCGACGGGCTGGCAGGGCCCGACGGGTCCGGCGCAGCTGGCATGGCCCGCCGCATACGAGCCGTCGCCGAAGTCGTTGGCCGAATACAGCAAGGTGTACTTGCCGTCGCGCAGGACCATGGTCGGCGCCTCGATCACCTTGCCCTCCCAGGCGCGTCCGTTGGTGAGCAACCGGGTCGGCTCGCCAACGACGGCCAACCCATCGGGCCGGAGTTCCTGCGCGAACAGGTGGGTCGGCTGCTTGCAGCAGTTGCCGTCGCTCTTGAAATACAGGTACAGGCGGCCGCCGTCGAGGAAAGGACTGGCGTCGATGGTGCCGCCCAGCGCCGCCTGGCACACCAGCGGCGCCTTCGCGGTGTCGACAAAAGGCCCGCTTGGGGAGCTCGACACGGCCGCGCCGACGCACTGGCGGTCCGAGGCGAGGTCATGCGCCGTGTAATACAGCACGTAGCGCTCGCCCAGCTTGATGACCTCCGGCGCCCAGACGTGCGGCACTTCCTTGCGCACCCAGTTTCCCAGCGCCGGCATCGCGTCCGGCAGCGCACGCCAGGCGCGCAGGTCGCCCGAATGCAGCAGTTGCACGTTCTTGCCGTCGGAATTGGTCGCGTAGGCGTAATAGCCGCCGCCGTCGGCCAGGATAAAGGGATCGGGGAAGTTGCCGATCGAATTGGCGGCCTGGTGCGCGCAACCAGTGGCCAGCAGTAGCGGCGCGCACAGGGCGGCCAGGCGGGCCGGCAGGCGCTTGCCACGGTCGATCCCGGGCTTCATCCAAAGCAGGTAATGGTTCATGGACAGCGGTCTCCTCGTTGCGCTTGGTTGGGACATATTTATCGCGGTCGCGCATGTTGGTAGAGATCATACGGACCCCGGCGCGAGGTTTCCAATAACCAAACGCGCCGGAGATATGCCAAATCCGTATTCATCAGGCACGCAGCTGCTGCGCCAGGCCGGCGGCTTCGCGCAGCGCCGCGAGCATCGCTTCGGCCGCGGGCGACATGTGGTGGCGCTTGCGCGTCACGATGCCGTACACGTCGGCGCGCAGCTTGATATCGAAGGGCAACACCGCGAGCGTGCCCGCGTCCAGCGCGGACTGCACCAGCCCGGGCGGCAGCGCGACGATGCGGTCGCTGTCGGCCAGCAGGCGCGACACCAGGTCCAGCGAGGTGGTCTCGACGATGTCGAACGGCTGCTCCAGCCCCCTGGCCAGGAAGCGCGCCATCAACTGGTCGCGCAGGCGGCCCGAGGGCGGCAGGATCCAGGCGGCGCCGGCCAGGTCTTCGAGCGCGACGTCGTGGCGCGCCAGCCACGGGTGGCCAGAGCGCACGATCAGGCTGCGCGGCTCGTCGGCGAGCGGCTCGAAATCGAGTTCGGCGCCATGCGCCGGATCGTGGATGCGGCCGATGACGATGTCGAGTTCACCGGCCCGCAACTGCTCGATCATCGTCTTGCTGGGGTCGACCGAGACCGCGACCTGGACGCGCGGGTTGCGCTCCTTGAGCAGCTTGACCGCCTGCGGCACCAGCGAAGCCGCCGGGGTCTGGACGCTGCCGATGGCGACCCGCCCGCTCGACCCGGCCAGGCCCTGCATGATCTCCTGGTGCGCCGCATCCATCTCGGCCAGCGCGGCGCCGGCGCGCCGGATCAGGACCTTGCCGTACCAGGTCGGCACCACGCCGCGCGGCAGGCGCTCGAACAGGGCGACGCCGAGTGCGTGCTCGAGTTCGCCGATCAGCTTCGACGCGCCCGGCTGGGTCAGCCCGGCGGCTTCGGCGGCATGCACGATCGAGGCGTGACGACCCAGTTCGACCAGCAGCACCAGGTGGCGTGTCTTGAGGTGAAAGCGGATGAACCTGGTCGAGGATGAGTCGCGCATGCCGCATTATGAAATTACTATTAGTAAATCATAAAGCATGGGCTGAGCAAACGTCAAACCCGAACTGCGCTGCCGCCTCGGGAGGCGGTCTGGCCGCGCACAAGCGCGCCCTCAGCCGCCGATATTCCGGAACGGGTCGAGCGCCAGGTCGATCAGCCGGCGCTCGCGCACGACGATTTCCGCGGTCGCCGTCATTCCGTAGCGCAGCGGGTAAGTCGTCGCTCCCACCTTGTACTGGCTTTGCTCCAGCGACACGCGCCCTTCGTAGACCGGCTGCTTTGTTTGCAGCGACGGTTTCGTCTCCGGCGAAATGAACTGCAGCGTGCCGCGCACCACGCCGTAGCGCTGGTACGGGAAGGCATTGAATTTGATCTGGACAGGCAGTCCCTCGCGCAGGAAACCCCTGTCGTGCTCGGCAATGTCGATCTTCAGGATCGGCCGCGCGTTTTTCGGCGCGATGCCGCCCAGCGGCGCGTTGGCCTGGATCTTGTCGCCGGGCTGGGTCGAGGTCACATCGGTAATCACGCCGTCGACCGGGGCGACGATCCGCAGGAAATTGTCCTTGTCGATGTTCTCGAACCTGATGCGCGCCGCGGCGTCGGCCACCAGGCGCGCAGTCTGCACCTGGAGCCGCAGCTTGTCCTCGGCGTTGGCCACTTCCCTGGCCGCCGCTTCCGATTGCAGGCGCAGCTTCTCGAGTTCCTGGCCGCTGGTTTCGAGCTCCGACCTGGCCTGCGTCGACTCCATGCCTTGCCGCGCCGCCAGCTCGTTCATGCGCGCCTGCGCCACCCGCATCGCGTTTTCCGCCGCCTGCAGCGCGTCCTTCTTGCTCTCGACCTGGAGTTGCGACACCCCGCCGCCGCCGGGCAAGGCGAACAGGCGCGCATACTTGTCGGCTTCAATCCTGGCGGCGTCGCGCGCGCGCCTGGCGTCCTCGAACATGGTGCGCGCTTCCTGCTGCTGCGCGCCCTGGCCCTGCGCCAGCCGGCTGGTGCCCTCGAGGAGCCGGCGCCGGTGCTGGCGCTCCTCGACTTCGGCCGCTTCCTTCAGTGCCGCGGCGTTGCGTTCCATCAAGGCTTTCTTTTCGGGGAATTCTTTCCACTCCCGCTCGGCATCCTCGAGCTTCAGCCGGGCCTCGAGCGCGTTCCTGGCCGCTTCGATCGCGCCGCGCGCGTAAAGCCGGGCCACCACGTCGCCCTTGTTCACCGGCTGGCCTTCGGCGATATAAATATTCGCCAGTTCGCCGTCGATCGGGGCGTACAGCCGGCGCACCTCGGACGCCGGCACCAGCGTGCCGTTCGCCGTCACCAGCACGTCGGCGTGGCCGAAGAAGGACCAGACCAGGGCCGCGACCACCAGCGCGGCCATCCCGTAGACCAGCGCCCGGGTAAAGCGCCAGGGATCGGCGGTGAGGATCGAGATGCCTTCCGCGCTGTGGTCCTCGAGCGCCTCGGACAGGGGCCTCAGGGCTTGCGGCTTGATCAGGTCGCGCTTCATGCTTGTCCCCTTGCCAGCGCCAGCTTGCGTACATTGCTCAGTGCCCCGGCATAGGCGTCGCGGTAAGCCGGCACGTGGGCGGACATGGTCTCGAAGGCGCGCTGGTAGGCTTCGTTGCGCTCTTCCCATTGCCTGAGGAATTGCTCGATCCTGGCGGCATCAACCGCATCAGGGCTCGGCGCCTGCGCCCCGCCGCGGCCGGCCACAAAGGCCTGCAGCGCGACGATCCAGTCGAGCTCGTCGAGCAGGGGCGCGAGCTCGGGGTTGTTGCGGACCTGCGGGCGCATGGCGCTGACCTGCCCTGCCGCCCTCCGGTACTGGCCCGCCTCGAGCGCCGCCATCCAGGCCGGCAGCCTGGCCTTGAGCAGCGCTTCGGTGCCCAGCGCCTTCAGCCGGCTGTTGCCCGGGTCGGCGGCCAGCGCCGCGTCGGCCCCCGCCGCCGCCTGCGCGTACTCGCGTGCGGCCAGCAGGTTTTCCACCTCGCGCTGGGGGCTGGTGGCGCGATGGATTGCCCACGCCAGCAGGACGATTGCCAGCAGCGCGGCGATTCCCCAGTAGCGCAGGCGTTGTACTTGCGGCGGCCCCTTGCCGCCGAGCGCCGTGTACAGGCCCGCGAGCATGGCCGCGGCCTTGCCCTGGGGACGCCCCCCTGCGTCGTCCCGCGCCGCGGCTGCCGGCGCCGCAGGGGCATGCGGCGCATCGACCGGTTCAAACCCGGGGTCGACACAGAAGATATCCAGGAAGGAGTCGGCGGCGGCGACGAAGGTGGTCTTATCAAGGTCCAGGGCGGCCGGGGTGGCCGCGGCGCCGATCCGCGTCAGCGTCGGGTCGCGCGCGGCCGCCTCCCATTCCAG
>JAQGLR010000048.1 GCA_028292765.1 Massilia sp.
AGCAAGTCCCGCCCTGTGCCTTCCAGTTCCTGTCGCGGGAGCCGTGTTTCATCGCTGGCCGCTTTGGACGAGGCTTCACCCCGCCTTACCGCGACCCGCCCCGCTTGAGCGGGCATCTGATGCCGTAGAGTGGGGGCGTCCATCCCATTGGGTAAGAACGCACTCCTTCCCTGCACAACCGCCGGATTTACGCCGCTTCGCCTTGACCACAAGAGCTTCGCGGTTTCATGCCCGCTCGCCCTGCCTGGCAGCGCCTTCTATCCGATTCTTGTTCATCGGCTCGCAGTTGCGCTTCACTTCGCTCGCTGTGGTCGGCTCGCGGCGGGGCTTGCACCCGCAAGAGTGCGCCCATGCTGGGCGCACATGAAAAAAGCCCGGCAATGCCGGGCTTCCCTGGGTAAATGCGCTTGCAAGCGCACTTACATGATCTTGGTGCCGATCCACCACGCAACCGCCGCCATGAAGGCCGAGGCCGGGATGGTAAAGACCCATGCCCACACGATGCTGCCCGCCACACCCCAGCGCACGGCCGAGGCTTTCTGCGAGGCGCCCACGCCGACGATGGCGCCGGTGATGGTGTGGGTGGTCGAGACCGGGATGCCGAAGAAGCTCGCCATCAGCAGCGTCATCGCGCCGCCGGTTTCGGCGCAGAAGCCGCCGACCGGTTTCAGCTTGGTGATCTTCTGGCCCATGGTCTTGACGATACGCCAGCCGCCGAACAGCGTGCCGAAGGCGATCGCCGCATAGCAGGAGATGATTACCCAGGCCGGCGGCAGCGCATCTTCCGGGCTGGTCACGCCGGCCGCGATCAGCAGCATCCAGATGATGCCCATCGTCTTTTGCGCGTCGTTACCGCCGTGGCCGAGCGAGTAGCCCGCGGCCGAGACCAGCTGCAGGCGCCGGAACCAGACGTCGACCTTGCGCGGCGTCGATTTCACGAAGATCCACGCCACCAGCAGCATGATGATCGATCCCAGCAGGAAGCCGAGCAGCGGCGCGATCACGATGAACATCACGGTTTTCAGCAGGCCCGCCGAAATCAGCGCGCCGGTGCCCGACTTGGCCACCGCGGCGCCGACCAGGCCACCGATCAGCGCGTGCGACGACGACGACGGAATGCCGTAGTACCAGGTGATGATGTTCCAGACGATCGCCCCGACCAGGGCCCCGAAGATCACGTAATGGTCGACCACGCTCGGGTCGATCGTGCCCTTGCCGATCGTTTGCGCCACCTTCATGCTGACCACGAAAATGGCGATGAAGTTGAAGAACGCCGCCATCGCGACTGCCGACTGGGGTTTCAGCACGCCCGTCGAGACCACGGTGGCGATCGCATTCGCCGAGTCGTGGAAGCCGTTCATGAAGTCGAAAATCAGTGCGAGCAGCACCAGCGAACCCAGCACCCAAATGCTGATGTTTAAAGTTTCCATGATTATTTTTATTCTGCGACCGCGTTATGCGTTCTCGACGATGATGCCTTCGATGATGTTGGCGACATCTTCGCAGCGGTCGGTGACGGTCTCGAGGATCTCGTAGATCGCCTTCATCTTGATCAGGTTGCGCACATCCGGTTCGTCGCGGAACAGTTTGCTCATGGCGGCGCGCATCACGTGGTCGGCGTCGGACTCGAGGCGGTCGATCTCTTCGCAGATGGCGACGATCTTCTGGGCGTTGCCCATGTCGTGCAGCAGGCCGACGGCGGCCTGGACGCGTTCGCAGCAGGCCAGGCACAGCTCGGCCAGGCGCTTCGCTTCGGGGGTGACGGCGTGCAGGTCGTACAGGGAGATGGTCTGGGCCGCGTCTTCCATCATGTCGAGGATGTCATCCATGCGCGTGATCAGCTTGTGGATGTCGTCGCGGTCAATCGGGGTGATGAAGGTCTTGTGCAGCAGGTCGACGGTGGCGTAGGTGACCTTGTCCGCCTGCTTTTCGATGGTTTCCACGGCATGCGTGCGCATTTCCAGGTCGTCGAAGTTGGTCATCAGGCCGACCAGTTCGTGCGCGCCCTTCACGCACAGTGCAGCATGCTGGTTAAACAGGTCAAAAAACTTGCCCTCGGTGGGCATGAGGCGTCCAAACATTAAAGGTTCTCCGTTTAAAAAACTCTTGGGACTGCGAGGGTGCGCTGCTGGCCGGTCGGCCGGCAGCGGCACAATATCGGCTTAATCGCCCTGGTAGACGGCGAGGTTACCGCTGTAGTTGCCAAACTTGGTGTACTGGCCGATCCAGGTCAGGCGGATCGCCCCGATCGGACCGTTACGCTGTTTGCCGATGATGATTTCGGCGGTGCCTTTATCCGGCGAGTCGGGGTTGTAGACCTCGTCGCGATACAGGAAGATGATCACGTCCGCATCCTGCTCGATTGCGCCGGATTCGCGCAGGTCGGACATGACGGGACGCTTGTTCGGGCGCTGTTCCAGCGAGCGGTTCAGCTGCGACAGTGCGATCACCGGGCAATGCAATTCTTTCGCCAGGCCCTTCAGCGAACGCGAGATCTCGGAGATCTCGGCGGCGCGGTTGTCGCCCTGCTGGCTACCCTGCATCAGCTGCAGGTAGTCCACAATAATAAGGCCGAGCTTGCCACACTGGCGGGCAAGGCGGCGCGCACGTGCGCGCATCTCGATCGGGTTCAGCGCCGGCGTCTCGTCGATGTAGAGCTGGGCGTCGTTCATTTTCTGGATCGCGTGCGTCAGGCGCGGCCAGTCTTCGTCGTTCAGGCGGCCGGTACGCAGGCGGTGCTGGTCGAGCTGGCCGACCGAGCCGAGCATACGCATGGCCAGCTGGGTGCCGCCCATCTCCATCGAGAAGATGGCCACCGGCAGGCCGGCTTCGATGGCGACGTTTTCGCCGATGTTCACCGAAAACGCGGTCTTGCCCATCGACGGACGGCCGGCGACGATCACCAGGTCGCCCGGCTGCAGGCCCGAGGTCATGCGGTCGAGATCGATGAAGCCGGTCGGCACGCCCGTGATTTCGCCCTGGTTCTCGCGCGAATACAGTTCGACGATACGCTCGACCACTTGCGTGAGCAGCGGCTGGATCGGATTCCAGCCCTGGGCGCCGCGTGCGCCGGATTCGGCAATGGCGAAGATCTTGGATTCGGCTTCGTCA
The DNA here is from genome assembly GCA_028292765.1 of Massilia sp. Classification (GTDB taxonomy): domain Bacteria; phylum Pseudomonadota; class Gammaproteobacteria; order Burkholderiales; family Burkholderiaceae_D; genus Telluria. The sequence goes on from JAQGLR010000048.1 coordinate 3,112, forward strand.
AGCATCTGCTTGACTTCCTTGCCTTGCGGATTGAACGCGTTGCCGGAGATTTCGTCGGCAACGGTGATCAGTTTGCGCAGGATGCCGCGGTCGCGCACGATTTCGGCGTAACGGCGGATGTTGGCGGCGGACGGCGTGTTTTGCGCCATCGCATTCAGGTATTGCAGGCCGCCCACGTCCTCGGCCTTGCCCAGCGAGACCATGGCTTCGTAGACGGTAATCACGTCGGCCGGCTTGCCGCCGTTAATCAGGCGCACCATCTGTTCGAAGATGATGCGGTGGTCGTAGCGGTAAAAATCGTCCGCGTGCATGAAGTCGGCAATGCGGTCCCACGCCGCGTTATCGCGCAGGAGGCCGCCAATGACGGACTGCTCTGCTTCGATGGAATGCGGGGGAATGCGCAGCGATTCGATTTGCGGATCTGCGGGGGTATTCATGACCGGCATTATAACCTCTCCGGTCATGCTCCTGAAATAATTGGGGAGTTTCCAGGCGTAAAAAAAGCCGGGCGAACCCGGCTTTTTCCTTTAAACAACAGCTCGCTGAAGGCGTGCGTGCTTGCTTAATTATGCAGCTTCGCCAACGACAGCGACGGTGATTTCCACCACGACGTCGGTGTGCAGTGCGACGGCGACAGGGTGCTCGCCGGTGGTCTTCAGGGGACCGGTCGGCAGGCGCACTTGCGCCTTTTCGACTGCGAAACCTTGCTTGGTCAGGGCTTCGGCGATGTCGAAGTTGGTGACCGAACCGAACAGGCGACCGTCAACGCCGGCTTTCTGGCCGATGGTGATGGTCATGCCGCTCAGCTTTTCGCCCTGGGCTTGCGAAGCCGACAGCTTCTCGCCAGCAGCTTTTTCCAGCTCGGCGCGCTTGACTTCGAACTCGGCGACTGCCGACGAAGTTGCACGGCGGGCCATCTTTTGCGGGATCAGGAAGTTACGTGCGTAACCGTCCTTGACCTTGACCACGTCGCCCAGGTTGCCGACGTTAACAACTTTTTCCAAAAGGATAACTTGCATATTTTTCTCCAGAAAATTCTGACTGTACGGCGCTTGAATTAAGCGTTGTGCAGGTCGGTGTACGGCAGCAGCGCGAGGTAGCGTGCGCGCTTGATCGCGGTGTCAACCTGGCGCTGGTAGTGCGCCTTGGTGCCGGTCAGGCGTGCAGGCATGATCTTGCCGTTTTCCTGGACGAAGTCCTTCAGGGTGTCGACGTCTTTGTAGTCGACCTGCTCGACGTTTGCAGCGGTGAAGCGGCAGAACTTCTTGCGCTTGAACAGCGGGTTTTGCTGTTTGCGCTTCTCTTTGAGCTTAGCTTTGTTTTTGTCGAACTTTTTACCGAATGCCATTTGAGGCTCCTGTATCTAAAAGGTGGGCCGCTG
>JAQGLR010000055.1 GCA_028292765.1 Massilia sp.
AGCAAGGCGAAATGGTGGGTTTCGCGGGCCGAACCGGTTCCCACCACCAGGCCGGTCGAGGCGCGCAGGCCGCGCATGACCAGGTGCTGGTGGACGGTCGAGGTTGCCAGCAATGCCGGAATCGCAACCTGGTCGCTCGAGACCGCGCGGTCCGAGACGATCAGGATGTTGTGGCCGGATTTCACGGCGTCGACGGCTTCGGCGCACAGCGAGGCGAGCGAAGCTTCGATGCCCTCTTTGCCCCAGGTGACCGGATAGCAGATGTTCAGTTCATACGATTTGAACTTGCCGCCGGTATGGATGCTGATGTTGCGCAGGCGCGCCATGTCGTCGAACCCGAGCACCGGCTGCGACACTTCCAGACGCATCGGCGGGTTGACGTTGTTCGTATCGAGCAGGTTCGGCTTTGGACCGATGAACGACACCAGCGACATCACCATGCTCTCGCGGATCGGGTCGATCGGCGGGTTCGTCACCTGTGCAAACAATTGCTTAAAATAATTGTACAAAGGCTTGAGCTTGTTCGACATCACCGCCAGCGGCGAGTCGTTGCCCATCGAACCGGTCGCCTCTTCGGACAGCACGGCCATCGGCGCCATCAGGAACTTTAAATCTTCCTGGGTGTAGCCGAAGGCTTGCTGGCGATCCAGCAGCGAAGTGACGGCCTTTTCGCCCTGCGCCGGCAGATTCCCCTGCATCTGTGAAGCGCTCAGCTTGATTTCATTGAGCTTGATGCGCACCGACTTGATCCAGGCCTTGTAGGGCTTGGCATTCGAATAGGTGTCTTTCAACTCCTTGTCGTCGATGATGCGGCCCGCTTCCAGGTCGATCAGGAACATTTTGCCGGGCTGCAGGCGCCATTTCTTGACGATGCGCGATTCCGGAATCGGCAGCACGCCCGACTCCGACGCCATCACCACCAGGTCGTCTTCGGTAATGACATAGCGCGCCGGGCGCAGGCCGTTGCGGTCGAGCGTGCCGCCGATGTGGCGGCCGTCCGTAAACGCCATCGCCGCCGGGCCGTCCCACGGCTCCATCATCGCCGCGTGGTATTCGTAGAAGGCGCGCCGGTTCTCGTCCATCGCCGTGTGGTTTTCCCAGGCTTCGGGAATCATCATCATCATCGCCTGGGCGATCGGGTAGCCGGCCATGACGAGCAGTTCGAGCGCGTTGTCGAAGCAGGCGGTGTCGGACTGGCCCTCATAGATCAGCGGGAACAGCTTTTGCAGGTCGTCGCCCAGCACGGCCGACTTCATCATGCCTTCGCGGGCGCGCGTCCAGTTGAAATTGCCCTTCACCGTGTTGATCTCGCCGTTGTGCGCAATTAAGCGGTACGGGTGGGCCAGTGGCCACTCCGGGAAGGTATTCGTCGAAAATCGCTGGTGCACCAGCGCCAGGGCCGAGACGCAGCGCGGATCCTGCAGGTCTTTATAGTAGACGCCGACCTGGTCCGCCATCAGCAGGCCCTTGTAGACGATGGTGCGCGCCGACATCGACGGCACGAAGAATTCCTTGCCATGTAACAGTTTCAAGGCCTGGATCGCGTGGCCCGACGACTTGCGGATCACGTAGAGTTTGCGCTCGAGGGCGTCGGTGACCATGATGTCCGGGCCGCGGCCGATGAAAATCTGGCGGATCAACGGTTCCTTGGCTTTCACCGTGGGCGACATCGGCATCGTGTCGTCGAGCGGCACGTTGCGCCAGCCAAGCACGACCTGGCCCTCGATGCGGACGGCGCGCTCGATTTCCTGTTCGCAGGCGATACGGGAGGCGTGTTCCTTCGGCAGGAATACCATGCCGACGCCGTATTCGCCGGGCGGCGGCAACTCGATGCCCTGCTTCGCCATCTCGTCGCGGAAATACTGGTCGGGGATCTGGATCAGGATGCCGGCGCCGTCGCCCATCAGCGGGTCGGCGCCGACGGCGCCCCGGTGGTCCAGGTTCTTCAGGATCAACAGCCCTTGATCAATGATCGAATGGCTCTTGTTGCCCTTGATGTGGGCGATGAAACCGACGCCGCAGGCATCATGTTCATTGGCGGGATCGTATAAACCTTGGGCAATCATGACGGACTCTCCACAGCATCTTCAGGGGTGAATGCGGAGAATAGTGCAATGCAGCAGAGGCAGCAAGAGGAACAATTAGGGTCGGAGTGCAATTAATTACCGTGCCGTCCTTCCAGACATTAATTGGGGACATAGCAAACAAGGGTTCCAAACGGTGTTGCTTATCAATATAAATGCGTTTTTGCTGCCGTATGCCAGCAGAATATTGCGGACGCGATCCAGCGACCAGGGCGCCCTCGTCAGGCCCTGGCACCGCAGGCGGCGAAACTGGAGCAGACGCCGATGCGCCGCGTCAAAGCTGGTCAGCTGGCGGCGTCTTGAACGGGCGGCCGCGCCTGGCGGGCAGGATGCGGCGCTGCGTCTTGCGTTCGAGGTCGAGTTTGAAGGCATGCGAACCGAGCGGCTGGCCGCTACGCACGGACGCGGCGATCTGCTCCAGCTCGTCGACCGGGATTCCCTGCTGTACCAGGTCGATATAGGCGGCTTCGCGCTGGAAAGGGGTATTGCCGAGCGCCCAGAACAGGGCGTGGTCGGTGATCGTGGCGTCAGGCTGCAGGCCTGCGTGATGGGGATAACTCGACCAGGGGTAATGTCCCGGCTCGTCGGCCTGGCCCTCGCGCACCGGCGCCAGCTCGATGAAGCGGCTGCACAGCAGGAAATGGCGGTCGGTATCGACGACCGCGGTACGGAAACGCCCCTCGAACAGCCCGCCCGCGCGCGCATACTTGTTGTTGTACCAGGGAACGTAGAAGCGGCCGAGCTTTTGCATCATCGCCGCCAGCCC
>JAQGLR010000128.1 GCA_028292765.1 Massilia sp.
AGAGACGCTGTACGACCAGGTCGTCGGCAAGGACAACCTGGATAAACCTTGCCGCATTTATGCCCCGGTCGGCTCCCACGAAACGCTGCTGGCCTACCTGGTGCGCCGCCTGCTGGAAAACGGCGCCAATTCGTCGTTCGTGAACCAGATCGTCGACGAAAAAATCGCGATCGACACGCTGCTGGACGATCCGTTCGAGGTCGCCCGCGCCGCCGGCTGCCTGCCGCACACGGGCATTCCCCTGCCGCGCGCGATGTTCGGCAGCGAGCGGAAAAACTCCGCCGGCATCGACCTGACGAACGAAGATTCGTTACGCGCGCTTGGCGCCGAACTGTCGCGCCAGCGCACCTACGACGCGACGCCGCTGATTGCCGGCCCGTTCGTGCAGTCGGCGTGGGAAGCAATCACCAATCCGGCGCAATCGGCCGATGTCGTCGGCCGCGTGCACGAGGCATCCGCTGCCGATGTGGAAACCGCGCTCAACGCTGCCACCGGCGCCGCCGGCCAGTGGCAGGCGGTCGCCAACACCGAACGCGCGGCAATGCTCGACCGCGTGGCCGACCTGTTCGAGGAACACTGCGCCGAACTGATGGCCCTGGCCGTGCGCGAAGCGGGTAAATCGCTGCCGAACGCGATCGCCGAGATCCGCGAAGCGGTCGACTTCCTGCGCTACTACGGCGCCCAGGTCAAAGACGCGCCAAACGCCGAGGCGCTGGGACCGGTCACGTGTATCAGTCCGTGGAACTTCCCGCTGGCGATTTTTACTGGTCAAGTCGCGGCAGCCCTGGCAGCAGGCAATGTCGTGCTGGCCAAACCGGCCGAACAAACGCCGCTGATGGCCTGGCGCGCCGTGCAACTGTTCCACGCTGCCGGCATCCCGGCAGCCGCCCTGCAACTGTTGCCGGGCCGGGGCGAAGTCGTCGGCGCCGCATTGACGTTTGACCCGCGTGTAAAAGGCGTGATCTTCACCGGCTCGACGGAAGTGGCACAACTGATCAACCGCACGCTGGCGAAACGTGCTGAAAAAGAAGGCATCGATATTCCGCTGGTGGCGGAAACCGGTGGCCAGAACGCCCTCATCGTCGACTCGTCGGCGCTACCGGAACAGGTGGTGCAAGACGTCCTGAGTTCGGCTTTTGACAGCGCCGGCCAGCGTTGCTCGGCGCTGCGCGTGCTGTTCCTGCAAGAAGACATTGCCGACAAGACGATCCGCATGCTGAAGGGCGGCCTGGGAGAACTGCGCGTCGGCAGCCCGGACCGGCTGGCCATCGACATCGGCCCGGTGATCGATGCCGAGGCCCAGCGCAACCTGCTGGCCCACATCGAGCGCACGCGCGCCACGGCCAAAAACCATTTTGCGCTCGAACTGCCGGCCAGCCTGGCGGCGCAAGGCACGTTCGTGGCGCCGACCGTGCTGGAAATCGGTTCGCTGGCGGAACTGAAGCAGGAAGTGTTCGGGCCGGTGCTGCACATCGTGCGCTACCGCCGCGCCGACCTGGGCAAGGTCGTCGATTCGATCAACGCCACCGGTTACGGCCTGACCCTGGGCGTGCATTCGCGCATCGATGAAACGATCGATTTCATTGCCAACCGCGCCCATGTCGGCAACATCTACGTGAACCGCAACATCGTCGGCGCCGTCGTCGGCGTCCAGCCTTTCGGCGGCGAAGGTAAATCCGGCACCGGACCGAAAGCGGGCGGCCCGCTTTACATCAAGCGCCTGCAGCGCACGCAGTCCCATCATCCAGTGCCACTGCCCGTTCAAGGCCGCAAGCCGTATGCCGCCCTGGTTGAACTGATGGTGTGGGCGCGCACCCATGGCCATGAAGACCTGGTCACCCTGGGCGAGGGGTATACCCGCACCCAGCTGAACGGCGTCACGCTCGACTTGCCGGGCCCGACCGGCGAGCGCAACCGCCTGTCGTTCAGTCCGCGCGGCGTCGTGCTGTGCGCGGCCGCGTCAACGGAAGCGATGCTGAACCAGTTGGCCGCCGCGATGGCGACCGGCAACCGCGCCCTAGTGCTGGCCAGCGCGCAACTGAACATACCGGACGACCTGCCGCCGGAAGTGAAGGACCGCATTCGTTTCATCGGTGCGCAGGAAGTGGCGCAATCCGATTTCCAGATTGCCCTGATCGAGACGGGTATGCAAGGGGAACTGCGGTCGCAGCTGGCAAGCCGGCCGGGTGCGATCGTCAGCATCGTCGATACCGATGGCGCGGCGCCCATTGCCGTGTGGCGCCTGGTAGCCGAACGTGCCCTGTGCGTCAACACGACCGCCGCTGGCGGCAACGCAAGCTTGATGACGCTGGGGCTGTAATCATGTAGGTGTGTAAAGCGGCTAAAAAACCCTCGGGGCAAGGCGCATCGTCGAAGACAGTACCTTAGTACGGCGAGACGATGCAACGCTGCCATGGGGGTTTTGTTAGGTGCTTTTATTGTTCAAACTTGGAGGAAGACATGCTAGTTGGCGTTCCAAAAGAGATAAAAAACCACGAGTACCGGGTCGGCCTGACCCCGCCTTCCGTGCGCGAGCTGGTCGCACGGGGGCATCGAGTGATTGTCCAGAAGAACGCCGGCAGCGAGATCGGCCTGCTGGATGAACAATACCTGGCCGCCGGCGCGTCAATGGTGGAGACGGCGCAGGAAGTGTTCGCTCGCGCCGACATGATCGTCAAGGTGAAGGAGCCGCAGCCGAACGAATGCGCGATGCTGCGCGAGGGGCAAATCCTCTACACGTATCTGCACCTGGCGCCCGATCCGGAACAGACGGCGGCGCTGGTGAAATCCGGCGCGCTCTGCATTGCCTATGAAACCATCACCGGCCAGGGCGGCGGCTTGCCGCTGCTCGCGCCGATGAGCGAGGTGGCGGGACGCATGTCGATCCAGGCCGGCGCCGCCCACCTGGAAAAGTCGAAGGGCGGCATGGGCCTGCTGCTGGGCGGCGTGCCGGGCGTGGCGCCTGGTCACGTGGTCATCATCGGCGCCGGGGTGGTCGGCACGAACGCCCTGCAAATGGCGGTCGGCACCGGCGCCCGCGTGACTGTGCTCGACAAAAACATCGACCGGCTGCGCCAGCTCGACCTGGTCTACGGCAATCGCATCGCGACGGTGTATTCGAACGCCCATGCGATCGAAGAAGCCGTGGTATCAAGCGATCTCGTCATCGGCGGCGTGCTGGTGCCGGGGGCGGCGGCGCCGAAACTGGTCACCCGCGACATGATCTCACGCATGAAAAAGGGCGCCGTCGTCGTCGACGTGGCGATCGACCAGGGTGGCTGTTTTGAAACCTCGCACGCGACGACGCACGCCGAGCCGACCTTCATCGTCGATGGCGTGGTGCATTACTGCGTGGCGAACATGCCGGGCGCCGTGGCGCGCACCTCCACCTTTGCGCTGAACAACGCGACGATCGGTCACGCGGTGGCACTCGCCACCAAGGGCTGGCGGCGCGCATTGACGGAAGACGTCCACCTGCGCAAGGGCCTGAACGTGGGTCTTGGCAAAGTGACCTACCAGGCCGTGGCGGAAGCGCTGGGCTACGACTACGTGCCGGCAGATTCACTGCTGGCCTGATCGCTGCTGGCCTGAACGCCCTCCGCCTGCAGGCAAAACCGCCTGACGATGTGAAAAGCATACTGCGCGGCCACTGACTTCACGAAACGCATGAAGTCGGTGGCCGCGTTCTCATTGGCGTTGTCCGAAATCGTCCGGATGACCCCACAGGGCACGCCGAGCTCGTAACACACCTGGGCCACTGCCGCCCCCTCCATTTCGACCGCCACCAGCCCGGGAAGGGCATCGTTGAGCCTGTTGATGTGCTCGCGATCGTTGACAAACTGGTCGCCGCTGGCAACCAGGCCGCGGTGGATGCGCGGTCGTATCAATCCAAACACCGCTTTTTCGCGCGTGTCGATGGCTTCTTCAAAGTCGCGATCGAGGAAAGCCTGCGCCGCATCGACCAGCCGCGTCCCGATCTGGTGGTCGGCCGGGAAGTGCGTCAGGCCCGTGAGCGGCACTTCGAAGCGCGGAAACAGGGGACTGGCATCCATGTCGTGCTGGACGAGCGATTCGGCCACCACGATATCGCCCACTTGCACGGTTTTGTCCCCAGCACCGGCAACGCCGGTAAACAGGATGTGGGTAACTCCGAACTTTTCCACAAGCGTGGTGGCTGTCATGGCAGCGGCAACCTTGCCTATACGCGACAGAACGCACACGGCGTCGATTTCCCAGAGGTTTCCGACCCAGTACTCGCGCCGACCATGGATGAGCTTGTAGGGCCCCTGCATGGCCTCCACGAGCCCCTGCTGTTCTTCAAACAGCGCACTGATGATCCCGAGACGCATATTTTTTGTTCGTTTATCCAGGTTGAGATGAGTTACAGCCGTTTTTCCAGGTGCTTTCGCGCTTGCCGGAGGCGGGTTGTCCTGCTTTTCCGCTCTTTCAGATGTTTACAGTAATAAAGGTATATATAAAACTGGTAGTAGTAGTAAACGCCCGGTTTGCTGTGGATAAGACGCGTTTACTCCACAAGATCAGCAGTTTACGTGCTGCCGAACGGGCGGGACAAGGATTGTATCGGGCCTGCACGGATGGTGGAGAAAAAACGAGTTGTCTTCAGTAAACGTGTTTCTGCACATTGGGTCCTGTGGATATGCATGGGTTTGTCCACAGGCGGGATCGCCAGGAACCGCGTGGACTCAGGAGTCCACCTCAGCTTACGCCGCGGTTCCAGCTTTTCGATATGGGAGCAGGGTAGTGACGGCCAACAAATCCTTGGGACAATGTTTTTGTCTTTGTAGTCGACCAGTTGCTCAGCCCTGGGTCACCACGACACCAATATTCGCCTCTTCTCTCTTCTGCCAAACAATTGAGCAGTAAATCAGCCACGACCGTTGGCAAAGCCGCCAGTATGCGCGCGGCGTTTTTGAACTTCGCGTACTTCATCTATTTAATAACAAGAGATGTATACAAAACTGGTAGTAGTAGTAAACGCCCTCCCGAACTGTGGATAAGGCCAATTTTCTCCACAAGCTCAACGGTTTACGTGATGTTGGATGTGCTGAACAAGCTTTGTATCCGGCTTGCACGGAATGCGTACAGATCTGGCGCGAGCGCGAATGACGGCCGTTCTGCACATTCGCTCCTGTGGATATACATGAGCTTGTCCACAGCCTGCATGGGGGCAAGGGCGGCGTGCAGGCCAATCTGCGATGCGGCGGGCTGGACGAGCTCGGCCAGGCCGGCTTGATGCGTCAGCCCAACAATTCGAAGCCAGCAAGAAAAAAAATTTCGAAGCGCTTCGCGCGCAGCGTCTCAGGTTTACAAGCAAAGTATGTATACAGGGTTAGTAGTAGTGTTAACAAGTGGCATTTTCTGTGGATAAGTCGGTTAACGGATGAGAAATCATCGGCTTACGCGCTGTATAAGCCGTGGTTTGCTGTTGTATCGCCGAGTTGGCAAATCTGGACAAGATTTCGCGCACGGGAAAAAGCCGCGTTTCTGCACAAACCGTACCTGTGGATATCAAGAACCTTATCCACAGGTGGCCCTCTGGCGTTAAGTTTACGATCTGGTAAGCTTGCTTTCTGAACCGAGAATGCGGAGGCCGCCATGAAGTTCGATACGCTGTTCGAGATTCCGGTCATCCAGGGGCCGATGGCTGGTGGCGCTTGCACGCCCGAGCTGGTCGCCGCCGTGTCGAATGCCGGTGGACTGGGCGCGTTTCCCGGTTCGCTGCTGGCGCCCCGGACCATCGAGGAACAAGTGGAACGCATCCGCTCGCTCACCAGCCGGCCGTTCATGCTGAATTTTTTCGTCCAGGGCAAACCGGCGCCTACGAGCGATGAGGTCGACCGCGCCGTGGAATTGCTGCGTCCGGTCTGGACCGGCCTCGGCTGGAGCGAATTGCCGCGGCCCAAAAAATGGAACGAAGACTTCGCCGCCCAGTTCGATACCCTGGTGGCGCTGCGCCCGGCGGCCGCCAGTTTTACCTTCGGCATCCTCGAACGGGACCAGGTCGAGCGGCTGCATGCGGCGGACATCCTCGTCATCGGTACCGTGACCACGGTCGAGGAAGCGCTGGCCTGGCAAGCGATCGGCGCCGACGCGGTGGTGGCGTCCGGCATCGAGGCGGGCGGGCATCGCGGCACCTTCATCGGCCGCCAGGAAGATGCGGGCATGAAAGCCAGCGAACTCTGGCCGAAGGTGGCAGCGGCAGTCACGATTCCCGTGGTCGCCGCCGGCGGCATCATGAGCGGCGCCGACATCAAGAAAGCGCTGGCACTCGGCGCCCGCGCCGTGCAGATGGGCACGGCCTTCCTGGTGACGGACGAAGCGGGCATTCATCCGGCCTACAAGGCGCGCCTGGTGCGGGGCGTCGGCAACACCAGGCTGACGCGCAGCTTTTCCGGACGCTATGCACGCGGCCTCGAGAACCGCTTCATGCAGCAGATGGCGGCAGTCGAGGGGCAAGTGCCGCCTTACCCGATCCAGAACGCGCTCACCGGCCCGATCCGTGCGGCAGCCGCCGCCAGCGGCGATACCGAATTGATGTCGATGTGGGCCGGCACCGAATTTGCCCGGGCGCGGCCGATGGCGGCAGGGCGCCTGGTGGAGCTGCTTGCCACTGAATTAAAGTCCTGACAGGAGAAGCGTGCGTGGAATCGGCCGGAGAATACGACTACATCATCGTTGGGGCCGGCACCGCGGGCTGTGTCCTGGCGAATCGCCTGACGCGCAAGCAGGACGTGAACGTGCTGCTGATCGAAGCCGGTGCGCGCGACGATTACCTGTGGATCCATATCCCGGTCGGTTATTTGCGCTGCATCGGCAATCCGCGCACCGACTGGCTGTTCAATACCGAACCCGATCCCGGCCTCGGCGGCCGCGCCCTGATTTACCCACGCGGGAAGGTGTTGGGCGGCAGCTCGTCGATCAACGGCATGATCTACATGCGTGGCCAACAAGGCGATTACGACCGCTGGGCCGATGCCTGCGGCGACGCTTCCTGGCGCTGGGAGCATGTGCTGCCGCTATTCAAAAAGAGCGAAGACCATTATCGCGGCGCCAGCGAGCTGCACGGGGCAGGGGGCGAATGGCGCGTCGAAAAGCAGCGCCTGTCGTGGAAAATCCTGGATGCGTTTCGCGATGCGCTGGAAGAAGAGGGCGTCGGGAAAGTCGACGATTTCAATACCGGCGACAACGCCGGTTCCGCGTATTTCGAAGTCAACCAGCGGCGCGGCATTCGACTGAATACGGCGAAGGCGTTTTTGAAACCGGCCGCCGGGCGCCCGAATCTCACCATCATGACGGGCTGCCATGTCGAGCGCCTGGTAATCGAGGATTCGGACAATGGCAAGGTCTGCCGGGGCGTGCAATTTACCGGGGGCGGGCGCGCGTTCACCGCCACGGCACACCGCGAAACCCTGCTCGCCGCCGGCGCGATCGGCTCGCCCCATATCCTGCAATTGTCGGGCATCGGCGCAGCAAGCCACTTGCAGCGCCACGGGATAGCGCCCGTGTTTGACGCGCCCGGCGTCGGCGACAACCTGCAAGACCATTTGCAACTGCGGATGATCTATCAGGTCAGCGGCGTGAAAACCCTGAACACCAGCGCGAATAACTGGTTCGGCAAGCTGAAAATCGGCCTCGAATACGCGCTGCTGCGCAGCGGGCCGATGTCGATGGCGCCATCGCAACTGGGTGCGTTCGCGCGCTCGGGTCCACAGCACCTCACGCCGAACCTGCAATACCACGTCCAGCCCTTGTCCCTGGAGAAATTCGGCGATCCACTGCACGGTTTTCCCGCCTTTACGGCCAGCGTCTGCAACCTGCGGCCGACCTCGCGCGGCCATGTGCGCCTGGCCGGCAAGGACAGCTATGCGGCGCCGAAGATCACGCCGAATTACCTCTCTACCCAAGAGGATCGCCAGACGGCGGCCGCGGCGCTGGCGCTGACGCGCCGCATCGTCGGCGCGCCGGCGCTGGCCCGTTACCGGCCGCAGGAATTCAAGCCGGGGCTGCATTACCGCACCGAGGAAGAGCTGGCGCAAGCCGCCGGCCTGATCGGCACCACGATTTTCCATCCGGTCGGTACCTGCAGGATGGGGAAAACCAGCGATCCGCTGGCAGTCGTGGACAGCCAGCTGAGGGTAATCGGCGTCGATCGCCTGCGCGTGGTCGATGCGTCGATCATGCCGTTCATCACCTCGGGGAATACGAATGCGCCGACGCTGATGATCGCGGAAAAAGCGGCCGCGCTGATCGCCTCCGCAAGGACCTGATTCCCCCATCATTCGCGTCTGTTCAATTTTGCACACCCGGTGGGCGCCGGCTCCCCGTTTGTGCAGCCGTGCACAGCCGCCGGGTTGTATTGTGAGCCGTAGCTGAACTGTGTATATTTGCCAAGAGTAGCGCCGTAGCACGTGAACAGACGTTGAATAACGCACTGGAGAGACGATGGCGGATGTGATTCTTGAAACGAAACGCCTGACGAAGGAATTCAAGGGTTTTACAGCCGTCAACAACGTCGACCTGAGCGTGCAGCGCGGCCACATTCACGCCCTCATCGGCCCGAACGGCGCCGGCAAGACCACCTGTTTCAATCTCCTCACCAAGTTCCTGGTGCCCAGTTCCGGGCAGATCCTGTTCAATGGCCGCGACATCACGCGGACGCGCCCGGCGCAGGTCGCGCGCATGGGCATCATCCGCTCCTTCCAGATTTCCGCCGTCTTCCCCCACCTGACGGTGCTGCAGAACGTGCGCATCGGCCTGCAGCGCCAGCTCGGCACGAGCTTTCATTTCTGGCGCAGCGAACGCTCCTTGCAGCAGCTGGACGCACGCGCCATGGCGCTTCTCGGCGAGGTCGACCTCGACAACTTTGCCGACAGCGTTACCGCCGACCTGCCCTACGGCCGCAAGCGCGCGCTCGAGATCGCCACCACGCTGGCGATGGAACCGGAACTGATGCTGCTCGACGAGCCGACCCAGGGCATGGGCCACGAAGACGTGGGCCGCGTGACGGCCCTGATTAAAAAAGTGGCACAAGGACGCACGATCCTGATGGTCGAGCACAACATGAACGTCGTCGCCGGCATCTGCGACCGCATCTCCGTGCTCCAGCGCGGCGCCGTGCTGGCCGAAGGCAGTTATGCCGAGGTGTCGGGCAATCCCCAGGTGATCGAGGCGTATATGGGCACGCCGGACGGGGCGCACGCATGAGCGCATCCACGACAGTATCCATCGATGCCGCGCTCGAGATCAGGAACCTGCAGGCCTGGTACGGCGAATCGCACATCCTGCACGGCATCGACCTGACGGTGGCGCCGGGCGAAGTCGTCACCCTGCTGGGACGCAACGGCGCCGGGCGCACGACCCTGCTGCGCGCCATCATGGGCCTGACCAGCCGCCGCAGCGGCGCGATCCGCATCCTTGGCGTGGAATCGATCGCCCTGCCGACGCACCGCATCGCCCACCTCGGTGTCGGCTATTGCCCGGAAGAGCGGGGCATCTTCGCCTCGCTGTCGGCCGAGGAAAACCTGCTGCTCCCGCCCGCGCTGGCACATGCCGGCAAGGCCATGTCGCTCGACGAGATCTATGCGATGTTCCCGAATTTGCAGGAGCGCCGCCATAGCCAGGGCACGCGCCTGTCGGGCGGCGAACAGCAGATGCTGGCGG
>JAQGLR010000153.1 GCA_028292765.1 Massilia sp.
TGGCTGGCGGAGCTGGCGGCGGCTGGCCGCGCGACGCGCATGCGCTCGTCAAGCGGCCTCGATGCCTGGGTGGCGCTCGAACGGTTTGAGCTCATGCAGGCCGCATACCCGGAGGCAGTGAGCGAGCCGGCGCTGGCCATCCCCGACAGCCACCGCGGCAACGGCGACGAGCCCTGGACGCGTGATGCCGCCCTGGTCGAGCTCATGCGCGCCCGCCTCTCCGGCTTCGGCCCGCAGCCCTTGCGCGCGATCGCCGCCGCGCTCGCCCTGCCCGGCACCACCGCCACCATCGCCCTGGCGCAGCTGGAGGCGGAAGGATACGTGATGCGCGGCCGCTTCACGCCCGGGGTGCTGGACGAGGAATGGTGCGAGCGCCACCTGCTGGCGCGCATCCACCGCTACACCATCAAACGGCTGCGGCGCGAGATCGAACCGGTCGAACTGCGGGACTTCATGCGCTTCCTGTTCGACTGGCAGCACCTGGCCCCCGACACCCAATGGCAGGGACAGGACGCGCTGCCGCCCCTGCTGGCCCAGCTCGAAGGCTACGAGGCGGCGGCCGGCGCCTGGGAAAGCGAGCTGCTGGCGCTGCGCCTGCGCGACTATTCGATCCTCTGGCTCGATGAGCTGTGCCGCTCCGGCAAAATCGTGTGGACGCGGATCGACGCGCCGCTGGCCGCCAGCGGCGGGCCGGTGCGCAGCACGCCGATCGTGCTGCTGCCGCGCCGCCAGACGGCGCTCTGGCATTCGCTGCCCTTGCCCTCCGGCCCGCCAGAAATCTCGCCGCGCGCGGCCAAACTGCTGGAGACCTTGCGGCGCGATGGCGCCATGTTCTTCGACGAGCTGCAATTCGACGCGCGCATGCTGCCGGTGGAAGTGGAAACCGCCCTCGGCGAACTGGTGGCCACCGGCCTGGTCAACGCCGACAGCTTCGCCGGCCTGCGCGCGATGCTGCTGCCGGCTGCCAAGCGCACCAGCAACGACCGCAAGCGCCGCCGCGGCGCCGGCCCGACGATGGAAGAAGCCGGCCGCTGGGCACTGGTGCGGCGCGCCACGCAGGACGCGCAAGCGCAGGAGCCCGGCAAACCGCCGCGCCGACGCCGCATCGACCCGGAAACGCTGGAACACATCGCCATGACCCTGCTGCGCCGCTACGGCGTGATGTTCTGGCGCCTGCTCGAGCGCGAAGCGGCCTGGCTGCCCTCCTGGCGCGAACTGCTGCCGGTCTACCACCGGCTCGAGGCCAGGGGCGAAATCCGCGGCGGGCGCTTCGTCGCCGGCTTCTCGGGCGAGCAGTTCGCGCTGCCCGAGGCAATCCCCTTGCTGCGCGAAGTCCGGCGCCGTCCGCTCGACGGCAGCCTGGTGACCATCTCGGGCGTCGACCCGCTGAACCTGTGCGGCACGCTGCTGCCGGGCGAGAAGGTGCCGGCGATTGGCGGCAACCGCATCCTGTTTCGCGATGGGATGGCAGTTGCCGCCGTTGTCGCCGGCAAAATCGCCTACTTGACCGAGCCGGGCGCGGATCGCGAGCGCTGGCATGCACGCCTCGTGGGCCGCTTCCAGGCGCTGGACGCCGTCACCAGCAGGGAGCACTTGAATATCCGGGTCGGCTCCAGTAGCTGACGTCGAAAGGAGAAGATTCCCGAATGCAGACCACAGAACAGCTAATCGCCGTGTACGTAGACGGCAAATTCCTGCCATACATCCTGGTCGAAGCAGGACCACCGATCACGCAAGACCGGAAAGAATTTGCGTCGCAGCAAGACGGTGACCTGGAGGGCGCGTGCGTCGTAGTCGAGTGCGACATCGCTCGTCAACTAGTGCGTTCCTACAATATTTGCGCTTAGGGCGTTGATGGGTGACAGCTCGATCGACGCCAGGCGGCGCCGGCGCATGCCGTATATTGCGCCCATGCAGAAACCATCCAAACTCTTCTTCCTCCCCGGCGCCCTGGGTCGAACCGAATTCTGGCATCCCGCGGCCGGCCTGCTGGCTTTTCCCGCCCCAAAAGTGCATGTCACCTGGCCCGGCTTCGGCGGCGTTCCGGCGCAGCCGGGCATCCGGGGCATCGATGACCTGGTATCCAGGCTCCTTGCCGACATCGACCAGCCCAGTGCCCTGATCGCCCAGTCGATGGGCGGCGTCGTCGCCATGCTGGCCGCGCTCCGCAAACCGGAGCTGATCACGCACCTGGTGCTTTCCGTGACCTCGGGCGGGATGGACCTGGCTGCGCTCGACGGGGAAGACTGGCGCCCGTCCATCCGGGCGGCCCATCCCGGGTTGCCGGACTGGTTCGTCGGCTATCAGGAAGACCTGGCTCCCAGCTTACCCGGACTGCGCATTCCGACGCTCCTGTTATGGGGCGACGCGGACCCGATCAGCCCCGTAAAGGCCGGGCGACGCCTCGCTTCCCTGCTGCCGCAGGCAGAGTTGCACGTTTTTCCAGGCGGGGACCACAACGTCGCCTGTACTTTCGCGGGCCTGGTGGCGCCGCTCATTGACCGGCACCTGGTTTCGCCCCAGTAGTTTTCGCGGCGTGCGATGCGCCACGCGTTGATGCGATACCGCCTATGCCGCACGTGTTGGGGGAAGACGACAAGCACCTCGATTTCCGGGTGTCGGTCCTGTGCTCCAGCACGCCGGCGCGCCGGCGCCGGAAACCGGTCCCCTACTGACGGTCTCGACCGTTGTCCACCGCCACAACCTGCTCGGGCGAGCCTGCATACTCGCCATCGCGCCATTTCACCGCGTTGTCGTCAAAGCCAGCCTGCGCCGTGCGGCACAGATCGGTTGGCCCCGCGAGCAATAAAGTTCCGCCCCCTGCGCGAAATGTTTTCCTCCGCTCGCTGCGTGGAGCGGGCTCACTCGCAATGCCTAGCATAAACCGTTGCGCGCACGATTGTGCACTGGCGAAAATGCAACGGTTTTTGCAAATTGCGAAAATAAACTTGTGACACATGTATGCACATTTGACCTGTTGTTGAGTCGGCGAAATACTCATCAGGCGGCACACGGAAATGCCGTGTTTCACCAAGAGCATCCGATAACAATAGAGAAAAAGGAGCATCGTCGTGAGTACAAACCGTCGTCGTTTTACCCTGGTTGCAGCACTCGTCATGGCATTGGGCGCCCAAGGCCCGCTGGCCAGCGCAGCCGTCACCAGTATCCTCCCCGGCACGTCCGCAACCCTCGCCTCGGCCAAGATCGATTCCCTGTTTGCAGAGGAACTGAACAAACAGATCGCCAACGTCTATTACGACGTCATCGTCGTGTTCGACAAGAAGGAAAGCGCCTCGCGCCTCGCCACCCTGGTGCCCAAGGTCAAGAGCTACAAGGTGCTGCCGATGGCGCGCGTGCTGCTGACGAAAGACCAGATCAGGCAGGTAGCCGCCTGGCCCGAGACCCGCTTCATCGAGCCCAGCCGTACTCAGCGCCTGTTCAATGCGGAGGGCCGGGCCCTGACGCGCGCCGAGGAGGTGCAGAAGGTGCTGGGGCTGGACGGCTCGGGGGTGACGGTCGCGATCATCGACACCGGCGCCGACGCCCTGCACCCTGACCTCGGCAACGTCAAGAAAAACTACGAGGCGGTTGGTGCGCTGGGCACCGACCCGAGCCAGGTGTACGTGTCGCTGACGCCGGACGGCATCGATGTCGAGACCTCGATCGTCGAGCGCCACACGACGCTTGGCACCCACTGGAACACCGACGAATACGGGCACGGCACGCACTGCATCGGCACCATCGCCGGCACCGGCGTCGACTCCGACGGCAACCTGCGCGGCATGGCGCCCAAGGCGAACATCATCAGCTACGGCGCCAGCACCGGCATCAACCTGCCCTTCACCCTGGAAGCCTACGACCACGTGATCGCCAGCGTGCGCGACGGCGAAGCCGACATCCGCGTGCTCAGCAACTCCTGGGGCAGCTCGTCCTACGAGCCCTTCAACCCGAACCGCTCGACCAACGTCGCCTCGCGCCTGGCCTTCGAACAAGGCATCCTGTCGGTCTTCGCGGCCGGTAACGACGGCCCGAGCCCGAACACGATGAACCCGTATTCGAATTCCCCTTACGGCCTGGGTATCGGCGCCACCAACAAGGCCTATGGCGTGACCGGCTTCTCGTCGCGCGGCCGTCCGGAGGGCAACCACGACCGCGAGCTGGCGCTGGCCAACCTGCAGCTCTTCCTGGCCGCCAGCGGCGAGGAGCAGGCGGCCTGGGACCACGCCGCGCGTCCGCTCGGCATCGACCGCCCGGCCATCGTCGCGCCTGGCGAAAACATCGTGTCGGCCCAGAATCCGGTGCATCCGATGACCGCCAGCGGCACCAACTACGGCGCCGCCTCGGGTACCTCGATGGCCACGCCCCACGTGAGCGGCATCGTGGCCCTGGTGCACCAGGCCCAGGACAAAAAAGGCGGAGCGCGCCTGGCGCCGCTCGACGTCATCCGCCTGCTCGAAGTCACCGCCAACAAGACGGTCATGAATGGCTATGACACCTTCGACGCGGGCGCGGGCTTCGTCGACGCGCGCAAGGCGGTCGATGCGGTTGATGCCGGCACCATCCCGACCGCCGTCACGCAGGACGACCTGGTGCGCTTCAATCCGGGCCCGATGCGCGTGAGTGGCGGCACCTACGCCGGCGCGGCGCTGCTCAACTCGTTCCAGACCAACCAGGGTTACGGCCTGCACAAGGTCAACGTCGAGCCGGGCGCCGTGAAGCTGTTCGCCGACGCCTCATGGGCGCTCGAGGCGAACAACCTCTACATCACCCTGTACGCGCCCGGCGTCGACCCGGCCACCGGCGTCAACTTCGCCGCCCAGTCCGCAGGACTGACGACGGTCCAGAAATACCGTTCGGTCGAGGTCAAGTTCCCGCAGGCGGGCGAGTGGCATGTGCGGGTCGACGGCCGCGTCAACCTGGTGTCGACCGACTACACCGGCAAGTACGAGGTGACGGTTCCCGACAATGTGCCGCCGACCGCGGAGCTGACCACCAGCGCCACGAAGGTCAGCGGCGGCCAGCCGGTGACGATCAATGCCACGGTCAAGGACGCGAACGGCGTGGCGACCGTGGCGCAAGCACGGGTGCAGGTCGTGACGAGCGCCGGCAAGGTGCTGCACAGCTTCGACAAATCGGCTTTCGCGCAGCAGGGCGACAGCCTGGTGTTCTCGAAACCGGTCGTCCTGTCGGGCAAGGGGCCGTGGACGGTCGAGGTGCGGGCGGTCGACGCCGGCGAACTGCAGGCCGTGAAGCAGGCGACCATCGGCCGCAAGTAACGCAAGTAACGCAGGCAAGCAGGCGCAGCAAAGGAGAAACCCGCCTCCGCGGCGGGTTTCTTTGCCCTGCTCCCGGCTCAGGCCGATGTATCCGGCCCGCCTGTAGTAATCCACGTCGGGTTCGATCGCATACGGGTGTTCGTAACCGGGGTGCGCGATCTGCCGGGTCTTGTCGTATTCCGCCTCGTCGTCTGTCATCAGACAAGCGTCCAGCGTATAATCGCGAGGCCCGCACTCGCGGCCCGTGACCCTTTTTCCTGACCATGAACCCTACCCCGCTCGCACAAGCGCCCCTGAAAAAACACCGCAACCTGGCGCAGGGTGTCGTCGCGCACCTCGGGGACAGCATCCGCAGCGGCAGCCTGAAGCCCGGCGACAAGCTGCCGACCGAGTCCGAGATCATGCGCCTGCTGGGCGTGAGCCGCACCGTCGTGCGCGAGGCGATCTCGCACCTGCAGGCGGCGAGCCTGGTGGAGACGCGCCACGGCATCGGCACCTTCGTGCTGGCGCCGCCTCCACCGACGCTCGGGCTCGACCCGGCCACCGTGGTCACGATGCGCGACGTGCTGGCCCTGCTGGAGCTGCGCATCAGCCTCGAGACCGAGGCGGCCGGGCTGGCGGCGAACCGCCGCAGCGACCGGCAGCTGGTCCAGCTGCGCGCGGCGCTGGACAGCTTCGAGGAGTGCGCACGCAAGGGCGTGGAGACGGTGGAACCGGACATGCAGTTCCACCTGCTGATCGCGCAGGCGTCGAGCAACCGCTATTTCCACGACATCCTGAGCCACCTCGGCACGAATATCATCCCGCGCGCGCGCCTGAATTCGGCCCGGCTGGCGCAGGACGATCCGGCCCACTACCTGGAGCGCGTGATCCACGAACACGAGGACATCTTCAGCGCGATCGCGCGGCGCGATCCGGAGTCGGCCCGCGCCGCGATGCGCACCCACCTCAGCAACAGCCGCGAACGCCTGCGGCGCGCGCAGGAACTGGGCGAAGGCGCCGCCGGCGCAAGCCAGGCGGGAATCGAGCGGATTCGAGCGGATTAGAGCGGAAATTCAGCCGATTATTTCCTTGGGTCGCTTGCAACATCGAGCGGACCAAACTAAGATTCGCTTGCTTTGGCACCGCCACCACCTGATCAGGAAACACGCATACATGAAGAAGACCCCCGCGCCGAACGAAGCCGGCGCCAACGAGCCGCGCCTGTACCGCGTGGTCTCCAGCAAGATCGAAGAATTGATCCGGGCCGAGAACATCCAGCCGGGCGAGCGCCTGCCGTCGGAACGCGACCTCGCCCTGAAGCTCGGGGTGAGCCGCACGTCGCTGCGCGAGGCGCTGATCGCCCTCGAACTGGGCGGCACGGTCGAGGTGCGCGGCGGCTCCGGCGTGTATGTCAGCGAGCAGGCCACGCCGGTCGTCGAGGTGCCGACTGCCGGACCGGGTCCGTTCGAAGTGCTGGCGGCGCGCCGCCTGATCGAAGTCGAGATGGCGGCGCTCGCGGCCAAGCATGCGAGCGATTCGGCGATCGACGCCATCCTCGTTGCCGTGCTCGAGATGGAGCAGCACCACGAAGAGCGCAGCGGCAACGAGCAGGCCGACCGCAATTTCCACCTGGCGATCGCGCGCGCGACCGGCAACAGCGCCATGGTCGGCGTCATCGAATACCTGTGGAGCCAGCGCGGCTCGCTCTGGCACAAGCTGAAGGAACACTTCCAGACCGAAGAACTGCGCCAGCAGACGCTGATCGACCACCGCAACATCTTTGCCGCGATCGCCGCCCACGACCAGGCCGGCGCGCGCACCGCGATGCGTGCCCACCTCGACCGCGTGACGCGCACGTTCTCGCGCGGTTGAGCCTGGCCGGCACGCGCTGGCCGCTTACACATTGAAACCTTTCTTACAGCCCGATTGACAACTTTTGCCCGCATTCGCTGACACACTGTGGTTAAGCGTACAGAGCTGGCTGAGCATGCGCGATAGCATCCGTCATTCATTCAATCGGGAGGAAAAAATGCGACTTGTTAACCAGTACATCGTGCGCACCGCCGCCATTCTGGCCTTGACTGCGGCGTCCACGTCCGCCTTTGCCCAGAGTGCCGAGTATCGCCGTGGTTACGACGACGGTTTTGCCGCTGGCCAGCGCGCCGCTGGTGACAACCGCGACGACCGTGGCCGCGGCGGTCCGGGCCGCGGCGGTATCCGCATCGAATCGGCCGAATATGGCGCGCGCGGTGCGATGTGCGACGCACGCCAGGCCGTGCGCCGGGAAATCGAGCGCAATGGCGGCGCCGTCCTCGCCGGCAATCACCTGTGCGGCGATCCGGCGCGCAGGGTGGAGAAGCGCCTGAGCGTGGTCTACCGTTGCGGCGGCGACGAACCGCTGCGGGTTGTCGCCCGCGAAAACGAAACGCTGCGCTTGAGCTGCCGCTACTGACCGCATAGAAGCGACGGCCTGGCCAGGCATCCCGTGGCCCCCGCCGAAGCGGGGGCCGGTACTGCTTCCCTTCCTCCCGCAGCCTGATCCGTCCCTTTACGGCTGGGGATTCCACCCCGCCCCGTTGCCGAAGCCCGCAAACACCTTGTCCCGCGTCGAGAAACCGGCTTCCACCTCATCGCTGCCGAGCAGGTAAGCGCCGACACGCAGGCGCAGGTCCAGCGGATTGCCCGCCAGGTCCGTGCTGCCGTATTCGCGCCAGCCGCTGATGGCGGTCGGCGTCACCGGGTTCGGCGCCGGCTGCCCGTTCACACCCAGCCCCGCCCAGCCTGCGGGCGCCACGTGCTTGTCCATGCGGCAGTTGATGAAGGCGATGTTGTCCCAGGTGGAGGTGCCGCCCGGGCTGCGCGCGAGCCAGGTGGCGCCGTCGGGCACATCGCCTTTCAATGGGCCCGGTCCGGGGCCGTGCGTCAGCCTGCTGTTCAGGAACACAAAGCCTTTATCGCTTGCGTTATCCACCCGCGCCTGCAGCACGTAGCCGCCGCCGGTCGCACTGGTGGTGTCGCCGACGGAGCGGATCTCGCTCTCCTCGAACAAGGCCGCGCGGCTGCTGCCCCAGATGAAGTCCACGTTGCCGGCAACCAGCGAGCGGTAGAACCATGCCCAGCCTTTCAGGTTCAGCGTGTCCTGCTCGCTATGGAAGCTGGCGTTCTTCACGACCAGGCGCCCCTGGCTGTTGAAGTAGAGGGTCTCGGCCTGGGCCGAAATCGTGGGCGAGCGCAGCGTCGTGTTGATGAACGTGAGCGTATCGAGGCTGAGCATGTCCGCCGTTTCGACCAGCATGACCGAACGCCCGCCGGCCGCGCTCGCCGTCGCGCTGGGCGCCTGGCTGGCGCCGGAGCCGCTGTTGAGCGTGTCGTAGTTGGTGTAGCGGATGACGACGCCGTCGCGGCTTTCGCCGACGATGCTGACGTTGTCCTTGTCGCGCAGGAAGAGCAGCTCTTCATACGTGCCGTTCTTCACCCTGATCGTCACGGGCTCAAGCTTCGGGAAGCTCTTCATCGCATGGCTGAGCGCCCCCTGCACGGTGCTGAAGTCCGCGGGACCGTCGTCGTCCACCGTCACTTCGGCGCCGGCCGGCGCGCTCGCGCGCGTCGTGAAGCTCCAGCCGGCCGCCTTGCCGATGCCGGCAAACGGCACCCCGCCCAGCTTCGCGCCGTTGAAGACGCCATCGGCGATCGCGAAGTAGTACTCGGTGCCGTAGTCCAGCTTGTTGCTGTGCAGCTTGATGGTCACCGTGTTGCCGCGGATCGTGATCGGCTTGACGTTGACCTTGCGGATGCGGTCCTGGCCGCGGTAGCCGAGCATGTCGGTTTCGCCGCTCAGGCGAATCAAGTCGACCAGCGCATCGTCGAGCTTGCGGAACACACGAATGGTGCCGCCGGTGCCGAGCGTCGGCGGATTGTCGAACACGAGCCTGAGCGAAGCATCGACCTGGACGGCGCTGGAACCGGCCGCCGGATACGCCACGCCCTGCAGCGGGTAGGTCTGCGTCGGCTGCACGAACTGGGGCGCGATCGTCACGGCAATCGAACGGGTGACGTTCGCGTCGGAACTCGCGCGGAACACGACGTTCGCGGTGCCGGCGCCGACCGGCGCGATGGTCACGCTGGTGCCGTTGGTGCCGTTGGTGCCGCTGCGCGTGACGGTCACCACCGCCGGGTTGCTCGACTCCGCACTGAAACTGTCCGCCGCGCCATCGGCGGCCTTTGCGGTGACGGTCACTTGCAGCGGCGCGTCCCCCGCTTCGGCGGCCCAGGTGGGCGTGCCGGGATCGAGCGTCAGTTGCACCGGCTTCAGGCGCGGGTCGCCGATGCGCACGTCGTCGATCTGGAAGGTTTTGTTGGCCGTGTACAGGCCGACCCGTCCGCGTGCGGCAAAGCTGCTGTCGCTGACCGAGCCAAGCTGTTCGCCGTCCAGGTAGACGGTCAGCGTGGTGCCGATCATCTCGAAGCGCACCGTATAGAACTGCGCATCCATCGCGATCGGTTTGCGCACCTGGCGCGGACGGCTGAGCGAGCCGGCGAGCATCCTCGCGATCTCGACCTGGGTGCTGGCGGTGCTGCTCTGCACGTTCAGACCGGCGCCGTACCAGTTGTTGGCGTCCAGGTAGCGGGTCACGAGGAACAAATGCTTGTTGCCCGTGGTGCCGTTGGTCATCGGGCGAATCCGCGCCTCGACGAAGTAGTCGCCCGAGGGCACCGCGCCCATGGCGTCCTGCTTGACCAGGGCCAGCACGCCACCCGTGCTCGCGGCCGTGTACTGCAGCACCTTGTTGGCGGCGCCTGCCAGCTCGCTCGGCACGCTGAAGGCGCCGTTCGGCCCCGGAACCGGCAACAGGTCCCATTTGGCGCTCGTGCCAGCCTGGAAGTCGTCGCAGAAGTACAGCCCGGTCGCCGGGCAAACCAGGCTCGGGCCGGTGTCGACGATGACTTTGCCGGTGCCGCTGATGGTCGTCGCCAGCTTGCCGCCACCGGCCTGCGCCAGCGCGTTCGCCTTGACCAGCGCGATCGGGCGCGCGCTGAATGCATACGGCGGCGTCCAGGTCACGTTGGTGGACACAGCGCAGGCGCCCAGCGGTTTGGCGTTCAGGAGTGACCCGGTGTCCTTGAAGGCGCCGGGCGTGGTGCCGCCGAAGCTCTCGACGACGTCGCCGCAGCGGCTCGCGCCGGCCACTTCGAACACGTTATTGTTCGACAGGATCTTGGCGGCGTGTCCGACGCCCACGTAATAGCTGGTGCGGTAGACCGGGTGCGACGTCGAACCCGCGTAGTAGTTGTTAAACAGGTGCACCTGGCCGTAGCGCACGCGCGGCGCACGGCTGGCCACGTCGCGGAACACGTTGTTGCTGAACGTGACGCGCAGCTTGCCCTCGTCGCCGCTGGCGCCGTCGCCGCCGCCGACCAGGTTGTTCTTGTTGTGCTCGCCGAATACGTTATAGGACACCGTCACATAGTCCGACGCATTCGTGATATCGACGGCGCCGTCGTGGCACTGCTTCACCTTGCCGTTTTCGACGGCGAGGAAGTTGTCCGTCCGCGGCGCATCGGTAAAGCTGTTGTGGTCGATCCAGACATGGGTGGAACCGGTCACGGAGATGGCGTCGAAGGCGCTGTTCCAGTTGCCGGTCGCGCCATCGTTCGGGTCCCAGACTGGCGCCACGTCGCAGGGATTGACGATCTTGAGGTTGCGGATGATGATTTGCGACACGTTCGACAGGACAATGTGGCCGTTGGCCAGGCCCGAGTTGGCGTCGCCGATCAGCGTCGTGTTGCTCTTTAGCCGCACCGCCCCGCGTGCCGCCTGGTCCGCGTTGCTGGTATAAGGCTGGCCTTCGCTCATGTCGAGGACGCCCGAGAGCTTGATGATCTTGCTGGCGATGCCGCCGTTCTGGATCGCGGCGAGTAACTGCGCACGGGTCGTGACCGTATAGATCTGGGATTCGATGGCATTCGCGCCGCCGACCGTGCCGCCGGCCTGGCTGGCCCAGCCGTCGGCGGGGGCGCCCTGTCGCGCCGGATCGGTTGCCGCCGCGGCAAGGCCGGCGGCAGTCATGAAGGCAAGGCAGATCGCTGCCTTGACAGTGGTAAGTCGCGTATTTCGCATATGGTGCTCCTGGTCCGGCAAAAAGGATAAGCGGGGATAGCGCAGATGGCGCGGGCATGGGCGGCCCGCGCCGCCGGCGCTCAGCGGCCGGGATGCGGCTGCGGCTTGCGCGAGCGCGCAGCAAACCCCATGGCGGCCAGGCCGGCCAGGGCCAGCGCCGCACTGGCCGGCTCCGGCACCTCGGACGCGGTGTCGAGCTGCGCCGTCAGCGACCCGAACTCGCTCCACGCGACCCCGCCCAGGTCGAGCGCAATGGTGTGGGCGTCGACGATCGACAGGCTTGGTACGCCGCTGGCGCCATCGGCGCCGACGAAGCGGAAGCCACTGATCGGGCTCGAGAGCGTTTGGCCGAAGTCGAAGCGCATGCTGTAGGCGCCTGGCGCGACGGCGCCGTTGGCGAAGACGGTCAGCGCGCCGCCGCTCGAGAAGTCGATGCCAAACAAAAAGTCGGAAGTGAGGAATTCGACGCCGGTGCCGGTCGGATCGAGCCTGGTGGTATTCGACCCGGGTTCCTGCGCGAACAGGTGGTCGAGGCCGAGCATGCCATCGAAGGCGCCGTTGTAGCTGGCGGTGATGACGGCGTCCTGGAGTGGCAGCGGCGTCGCATGGGCAGTGGCGGCGATGGCGGCGCTGGCAAGGACGGCCAGCACAGAAAGGATTTTGTTGGCTTTCAAAATTGTCTCCGGATTATTTTTGGAAGATGCGGCGGCGCACATGCAGCGCACATGCGGCGGCCACGTTCTGGACACCTTGCGTGTCCGGCGCCGGCGCAACGAAGTCCCTGGGCTGCCGGGGCGGGGTCGAATCCGGTGAATACAGAATCTTGCCGTGACGATTCTAGATTGGTCTAACCAGTATGGCAATTGGTATGCCCGCTTAAATAAAAGTTTTTTAAGTTTTCGCCACAGCCCAGGCATTGCCCAGAGCGCGCCGTGCTTGTGTTTCTGGGGCGCGCGTTGCAGGCCGGAAAAATAACTGGCATGTCCAGATTGCACAACTGGCCAGACCAAAGTACAATCGGTCGATACTGATGTGCCTGGGTTAGCGCCCACGGCGCGCATACACAAGGTATCCATTCGGGCGATTCGGGGACACAACCGGACGCGATTGACGATCACACGCAGGAGACACGTAGTGAAACACCAGAGCAGAATTACCGAACCACGCTTCCTTCTTTCGGCAGTCACCGTCGCCGTACTGACCCTGGCCAACGGCGCCGCCGCCCAGGAAGCCCAGATGCAGCGCGTCGAAGTCACCGGGTCCTCGATCAAGCGCCTCGCCACCGAAAACGCCCTCCCCCTCACCACCATCAAGGCGGAAGAACTGACCAACCGTGGCCTGACCACGATGTCGGAAGTGGCGACCGCCCTCACCGTCGCCTCGACCAACGAGCCGGTCGGCGGCGGCGGCGGCGGCACCATGATCAACATGCGCGGCCTGAACACCAACCGCACCCTCGTCCTGCTGAACGGCCGCCGCCTGGCCAATGAGGCAGTGGGCGACAGCTCGGTCAACGTCGACGTGATCCCGATGGCCGCCATCGAGCGCGTCGAAGTCCTGCGCGACGGCGCTTCGGCCCTGTACGGCACCGACGCCATCGCCGGCGTGGTCAACTTCATCACCAGGAAGTCGATCAAGGACGTCTCCGTCAGCGCCAGCGCCGTGCAGCCGGAACAATCGGGCGGCGGCGAACAGCGCCGCTTCGGCATCGTCGCCGGCAAGGGCGACCTGGCGACCGACGGCTGGAACATCTACACCGCCTTCGACACCCAGAAGCGCACCAGGCTGCTGCAGAAGGACCGTCCGAACATCACCAACCCGGCCACCATCGTGGCGCTCGGCGGCACCGCCTTCGTCCCGAACTCCTCGAGCGTCGGCGCGGCCTCGCCTGCCAACTTCACCGTTTATCCGGGCGGCAAGCCCCCTGCTTCGGCCGCCACCACCATCACCGGCAATCCTTACTTCGCCGCCGGCTGCGCGAGCCCGTTCGCGGTCCAGACCACGATCCCGTCGACCCGCGCCTCGGGTGCCGGCAGCCGCGTCTGCATCACCGATCCGACCATCTACCCGGAACTGCTGCCGGAAGCAGGACAGACGACCCTGTTCACCAAGGGCAGCCTGGCGCACGGCGACGGCAAGGTCCTGACGGTCGAACTGCAACTGGCCAGGTCCTACATCGATGCCGGCGACGCACCGCAGCCGTTCGGCGCGAACGTCGACTACGACCGCTCGGGCGCACGCCGTCCGCTGCTGATCACCAAGGCCAGCAAGTGGTATCCGGGTAACAGCGGTGGCGTGCCCGCAGTGGCCGGCCTGAATGGCAACGACCTGTCGCTGAACTGGAGCCTGGACGAACTCGGCGGCGCGATCAGCCACGACGTGCAGACCAACCACCGCGTGGTCGTCGCCGACGAAGGCGAGTTCAAGGGCTGGGATTACCGCATCGGCACCTCCTACGCGTACAGCCACCGCGACGTCGGTTATCGTGACGGCTACGTAAAGACGCCGGGCGTCTACGCCGGTGTCGCCAACGGCACCCTGAACCCGTTCGGCCCGCAAGACCAGGCCGGCCGTGACTACCTCGAGAGCCTCTCGGTCGACGGCGAGGTCTATCGCTTTGCCGACGTGCGCTACTACGGCGGCGACTTCAACCTCTCGCGCACCTTCATGGAACTGGCGGGCGGCGCCCTGGGCGTGGCGGTCGGCGGCGACTGGCACCGCGAGACCTACGAGGAAAACTCGAGCATGCTCGGCAACGAAGTCGTCTACAACGGGTCGGGCACCCCGGGCCGCAACCCGAGCGGCCAGCGCAAGGTCGCCGGCATGTACGTCGAAGTCGACGCGCCGGTCACGAAAGAGCTGAACCTGAACTTCGCCGTCCGCGGCGACCATTTCAGCGACTTCGGTTCGACCTTCAACCCGAAGGCGAGCTTCCGCTACCAGCCGATGAAACAGCTGATGCTGCGCGGTACGGTGAGCACCGGCTTCCGCGCGCCGACCCTGCCGGAACTGTACGGCACCCCGCGTACGCTGACGCCATCGTCGGCACTCTGGGATGACCCGCTGCTGTGCCCGAGCGCGACGCCGAACGTACCGAATACCGGCACCCCCGATCCGCGCTTCGACGCGTCGCGCATCTGCAACACGCGCCTGACGACCCTCACCGGCGCCAATCCGGACCTGCAGCCTGAAAAGGCGAAGACCTACAGCGTCGGTTTCGTGGTCGAGCCGTTCAAGAACTTCATGGCGACTGTCGACTTCTGGAAGATCGACATGAAGGGCACGATCGCCCAGATCGACGAAGCGACGATCTTCAGGAACCCGGAGAAGTACGAAGACCTGTTCGTGCGTAACCCGGACGGCTCGCTGCAGTACATCACGAAGACCCGCCTGAACATGGGCGGCCTGAAGACCCAGGGTATCGACATCGGCCTGAGCTATATGTCGCCGACCACGCAGTGGGGCCGCTTCGGCGCCTCGCTGGACGGCACCTACACCGACTCCTACGAAGGCCAGAACGAAGTGGGCAGCCAATGGATCGACTTCGTCGGCCGGGTCGGCGCGCTGGCCACCGGCTCGACCTCGTCGAACACGTATGTCTTCAAGTGGAAGCACACGGCACGCGTGAACTGGAACTACGGCCCGTTCTTCGCCCAGCTGACGCAGCAGTACTCGTCGAGCTACGAAGATACGAATGCCCTGGCAAGCCAGAAGCCGGGCCAGCCGTTCTTCAACGTGATCGACCCGTACCGCGTCTACAACCTGTCGACCACGTACAAGGTCTCGCCGAAGTTCAAGATCGGCGCCGGCGTGAACAACCTGTTCGACCACGAGCCGCCACTGTCGAACCAGCGCCTGAGCTCGCGCGTCGTGTTTGCGCGTAACATCGCCAAGCCGATCGGCCGTGCCTTCACGGTGCGTGCGGACTACACGTTCTAAGCATCGCGTTAGTGTGAACCGTAGGGTGGACGGGAAAGCAGTCCCCCGGACTGATTTCCCCCGTCCACCCTGGGTCATTTTCTTCTTCCGAGGCCTCAATGAAGCACGCTGCCACGCTCCTCTCGCTCTCGCTCCTCGCCGCCCCGGCCTTCGCTGCCTCTCCCGTCAAACCCGTCCGCATCATCCTCGTCGGCGACTCGACCATGGCCACGCGGACCGGCTACGGCGACGCGCTCTGCGCCCGCTTCCAGCCCGGGGTCAGCTGCATCAACCTGGCGCGCGGCGGGCGCAGCTCCGGCAGCTTCCGGGCCGAGGGCCGCTGGGACGAAGTGCAGGCGCTGCTGAAAGACGGTGCCTCGTTCTCGAACACCTATGTGCTGCTGCAGTTCGGCCACAACGACCAGCCGGGCAAACCCGGCCGCTCGACCGACCTGGTCAACCAGTTCCCCCGGAATATCGACCGCTACGTGGCTGAAACCACCGCCCTGGGCGGCGTGCCGGTGCTGGTCACGCCGCTGACCCGGCGCACCTTCAAGGGCCGCTACCTGAAGGACGACCTGGCGCCCTGGGCCGCGGCTACCCGCCGCGTCGCGTCGGAACGCAAGGCGGCACTGATCGACCTGAACGCCATCAGCGCGGCCCGGGTCCAGCAGATGGGACAGGACGAAGCCGACACCCTGGCGCAAGCGCCGCGGCCAGCCAATTACGGTGCGCCGGCGACGCCCGGCGCCATCGAGCCGCAGGGCGCGCCCAAGAGCGCGTTCGACCGCACCCACGTCGGCGAAAAGGGCGCGGCGCTGTTTTCAGGCATGGTCTCGACCGAGCTCCAGCGCCTGTTTCCAGGCCTGACACCCAGCTTCAGGACAGCTGCGCAGCAGACGGCCTCGCAGCCTTGATCACACCTGGTGCGCCAGGCCGGCGTACCAGTAACCGCCATCCCCCGCACACATGAAGCACACCTCCCTCATCCTGATCCTGCTGGCATCCGTCAGCGGCGCCACCCTTTCCGCACACGTGTCCGCGGCCCTTGGCGCGGCCCCCGGCGCCGCACGCCAGCAGGCGCCGCTCGACGG
>JAQGLR010000165.1 GCA_028292765.1 Massilia sp.
TTGGAAGCATCAGGATCAACGGCGATCCCTTCACACATTGCCGGCCCAACGATGGGCCGGCGCCCGGACAACGGCGTCCGCCTCCCTGGCCACTGGCCCCGGGACGCGGACGCCTTTTTGTTTTCGATCTCGAGGGATGACATGGCCAGCAAAGCGAACAGCATCACGCTTCTTAACTTCAGCACCCCGCAGATGCGGGCCTTCCACCTGAGCTGGGTGGCCTTCTTCATCTGCTTCTTCGCGTGGTTCGCCTGCGCCCCCCTGATGCCGGTGATCAAAGGCGAATTCGGGCTGTCCGTCGCGCAGATCGCCAACATCAATATCGCGGCGGTGGCGATCACGATCCTGGTGCGCCTGGTCGTTGGCCCGCTGTGCGACCGCTACGGCCCGCGCAAGACCTACACCGGCCTGCTGGCCCTGGGCGCCATTCCCGTGATCGGCGTGGCATTCGCGCAGAGCTACGAAAGCTTTCTCCTGTTCCGGCTCGGCATCGGCGCGGTCGGCGCCAGCTTCGTCATCACCCAGTACCACACCTCGGTGATGTTCGCGCCGAAGGTGGTCGGCACCGCCAACGCCACCGCGGCCGGCTGGGGCAACAGCGGCGGCGGGGCGGCCCAGGCGGCCATGCCGCTGCTGCTGGCGGCCCTCGTCATGGCGGGCGTGAGCGAAACCCTGGGCTGGCGCATCGCCCTGATCGTGCCGGGTGTGGCCATGCTGGTGATGGCGCTTGTCTACTGGCGCTACACCCAGGATTGCCCGGCCGGGAATTTCAGCGAGCTGCGCGCCGCCGGCATGCCGATCGAGGGTGGCGGCAAGGGCGGCTGGGCCAGCTTCAAGGCAGCCTGCCGCAACCACCGCGCCTGGCTGCTGTTCGTCACCTACGGCGCCTGCTTCGGCATCGAGATCTTTATCCACAACATCGCCGCCGTCTACTATGTCGACCGCTTCGGACTATCGCTCGGGGCCGCGGGGATGGCGGCGGGCAGCTTCGGCCTGCTGGCGCTGTTCGCCCGCGCGCTCGGCGGCTGGCTGTCGGACCGCAGCGCCGGGAGAGTCGGCGGCGACCTGAACAGCCGCGTCACCATCCTGTTCGTGCTGATGATCGGCGAGGGACTCGGGCTGCTCTGGTTCGCGAATGCCGACAGCGTCGCCTTCGCCTTAGTGGCCATGCTGTGCTTCGGCCTGTTCACCCACATGGCTTGCGGCGCCACCTACGCACTGGTGCCCTTCGTCGCACCCGGGGCGCTGGGCGGCGTGGCCGGCATCGTCGGCGCCGGCGGCAACGTCGGCGCGGTGGCGGCGGGCTTCCTGATGAAGGGCACGGGCGACATCCGCCAGACCCTGATGATCCTGGGTGGCCTGGTGGTCGTCGCCAGCCTGTGCGCACTGGGCGCGCGCTTCAGCAGCACTGCCACGGTCGCTGCCGCAGGTCCGGCTGTAAGCCGTGCATAAGGAGTCAAGCATGAACATCATCGTCATCGGCCATGGCATGGTCGGCCACAAATTCGTCGAAACGCTCGCTGCTGCTGCCCCGCACCTGCACATTACGGTGCTCGGCGAAGAGCCGCGCCCGGCCTACGACCGCGTGCACCTGTCCGACTTCTTCGCCGGGAAGACGGCGGACGACCTGTCGCTGGTGGCGCCGGGCTTCTTCGAGCGTGCCAACCTGGAACTGAAACTGAACGCGAAGGTGGCCGCGATCGACCGCGGCGCCCGCAGCGTGACCCTGGCAGGCGGCGAAGTGCTGGCCTACGACAAGCTGGTGCTGGCCACCGGTTCCTCGCCTTTCGTTCCGCCGGTACCCGGCCGCGAGCGCGCCGGCTGTTTCGTGTACCGCACGATCGAAGACCTGGAAGCGATGCGCGAATGCGGCGCCCGTTCGCGCAGCGGCGTGGTGGTCGGCGGCGGCCTGCTGGGCCTGGAGTGCGCCAAGGCCCTGCGCGACCTGGGACTCGACGCGCACGTGGTCGAATTCGCGCCGCGCCTGATGGCGGTGCAGGTCGACGACCCGGGCGCGCGCATGCTGCGCACCCGCATCGAGGAGCTGGGCGTAGCGGTCCATACCGGGAAGAATACGCTGGCCATCGTCGATGGCGAAGCCGGCATGCACCGCATGCAGTTCGCCGACGGCAGCCATCTGGACACCGACATGATCGTCTTCTCGGCCGGCATCCGTCCGCGCGACGAACTGGCGCGCGCCTGCGAACTGGCGCTGGGGCCGCGTGGCGGCATCGCCATCGATGACGATTGCCTGACGTCCGACCCGGACATCTACGCGGTCGGCGAATGCGCGGCCTGGCGCGGCCAGCTGTTCGGCCTGGTCGCGCCGGGCTACGACATGGCGCGCACCGCCGTGCGCCACGTGCTGGGCGCGCCGGGGGGCTTCCTCGGTGCCGACATGAGCACGAAGCTCAAGCTGATGGGCGTGGATGTGGCCAGCATCGGCGACGCCCACGGCGCTACTCCAGGCAGCCGCAGCTACCAGTTTTCGGATGAGCGCAAGGGCCTGTACAAGAAGATCGTCGTCTCCGATTGCGGCAAGCGCCTGCTGGGCGCGGTGCTGGTCGGCGACGCCGCGCAATACGGCACGCTGCTGCAGATGGCGGCCAATGGCATCG
The DNA here is from genome assembly GCA_028292765.1 of Massilia sp. Lineage (GTDB taxonomy): Bacteria > Pseudomonadota > Gammaproteobacteria > Burkholderiales > Burkholderiaceae_D > Telluria. Next base: position 2,619 of record JAQGLR010000165.1, read on the forward strand.
CGCTGCCGGAGGCGCCCGAGTTCCTGATCCTGCCCCAGCACGAGGGCCAGCCGCCGCACGGCCCGGGCGTCGGGGCCTTGCCCGCCAGCGCCCAGGTCTGCTCCTGCAACGACGTCTCGAAAGGGACGCTGTGCGCGGCGGTGCTTGAGGGCGCGACCAGCATCGGCGCGCTGAAGAAATGCACCGGCGCCGGCACCGCTTGCGGCGGCTGCGTGCCGCTCGTCACGCAAGTGCTCAACGCCGAGCTGGCGAAGCAGGGCGTGGCGGTCAGCCGCGCGCTGTGCGAGCACTTCGCGCACTCGCGCCAGGAACTGCACCACCTGGTGCGCATCGGGCGCATCCGCAGCTTTGGCGAGCTGCTGGCGCGCCACGGCACGGGCCTCGGCTGCGACATCTGCAAACCGGTCGCGGCCAACATCCTGGCGTCGACCTGGAACGATTTTGTATTGAAACCCGAGCACGCGAGCCTGCAGGATTCGAACGATTACTTCCTCGGCAACATCCAGAAGGACGGGACCTATTCGGTGGTGCCGCGCATGCCCGGCGGCGAGGTGACGGCCGATGGCCTGATCGCGGTCGGGATGGTCGCGAAAAAATACGGCCTGTATACCAAGATCACGGGCGGCCAGCGCGTCGACCTGTTCGGCGCGCGGGTCGACCAGTTGCCGCTCATCTGGGAGGAACTGATCGCCGCCGGCTTCGAATCGGGCCACGCCTACGGCAAGTCGCTGCGCACCGTGAAGTCCTGCGTCGGCTCGACCTGGTGCCGCTACGGTGTCGGCGACAGCGCGGGTTTCGCGATCGCGCTGGAACACCGCTACAAGGGGCTGCGCACGCCGCACAAGGTGAAGTTCGGCGTCTCCGGCTGCACCCGCGAATGCGCCGAGGCGCAGGGCAAGGACGTGGGCCTGATCGCCACCGACAAGGGCTGGAACCTGTACGTGTGCGGCAACGGCGGCATGAAGCCGCGCCACGCCGAGCTGCTGGCCTCGAACCTGGACGAGGCGACGGTGGTGAAGCTGGTCGACCGTTTCCTGATGTTCTACGTGCGCACCGCCGACCGCCTGCAGCGCACCAGCACCTGGCGCGAACACCTCGAAGGTGGGCTCGACTACCTGAAGCGGGTCGTGGTCGAGGACACGCTGGGCATCGGTCTCGAGCTCGAAGCCGAGATGCAGGCGGTGGTCGACACCTATGCCTGCGAATGGAAGAACGCGGTCGAAGACCCGGCGGTGCGCAAGCGCTTCCGCCATTTCGTCAACAGCGAGGCGCAGGACGACAACGTCGTTTTCATGCCCGAGCGCGGCCAGGTGCGTCCGGCCACGATCGAAGAGCGCCGCCGATTGATTCCGATCGTCGTCGCACACTGAAGGAGTCCACCATGCATCGAGACACGCATTCGAATCACTGTAAGCTTCAACACTGGAGCGCGGTTTGCGCTGTCGACGAGATCGTGCCCGACACCGGGGTGTGCGCGCTGTTGAAAGGGCGCCAGGTGGCGGTGTTCCGCGTCGGCGAAGGAGGCATGTTCGCGATCGATAACTACGATCCGAACGCGAACGCGGCCGTGCTCTCGCGCGGCCTGGTGGGCAGCCTCGGCGAGCGGATCGTCGTCGCCTCGCCCATCTACAAGCACCACTTCGACCTGCGCACCGGCGAATGCCTGGAAGCGCCGGCGCATTCGGTGGCCAGTTTCCCGGTGCGCGTCGAGAACGGCACCGTCTGGGTTGCAACATGAATGGCGACATGAACCGGAAAATGAAACCCCGTCTTGTCGTGGTCGGCAACGGCATGGCCGGCATGCGCACGGTCGAGGAGTTACTCGAGCTCGCGCCCGACCTGTACGACATCACCGTGTTCGGCGCCGAGCCGCACGGGAACTACAACCGCGTGCTGCTTTCGCCTTTGCTGGCAGGCGACAAGCGCATCGACGACATCATGCTGCATCCGCGCGCCTGGTACCTCGAACACGGCATCGCCTTGCATGCAGGCGACCCGGTCGTGCGCATCGACCGCAAACGACGCGTCGTCGTGGCCCGTTCCGGCCTCGAGGCGCCATACGACCGCCTGCTGCTGGCGACCGGCTCGACGCCTTTCATGCTGCCGGTTCCCGGCAATACGCTGGACGGCGTGGTCGGCTTTCGCGACCTGATGGACGTCGACACCATGCTGGCCGCGGCGCGCCGCGGCGGGCGCGTGGTCGTCATCGGTGGCGGGCTGCTCGGGCTGGAAGCGGCGCATGCGCTCATGCGCCGCGGGATGGCGGTCACGGTGGTGCACGTTGCCGCCAGCCTGATGAACCAGCAGCTCGACAGGGAAGCAGGGCGGCTGCTGAAAGAGTCGCTCGAACGCGAAGGCCTGCGCATCCTGCTGGGTGCCTCGACAACGGCTATCCTCGGCGAGGAGAGGGTCGAGGCGGTGCGTTTCGCCGACGGGCTCGAGCAGCCGGCCGACCTGGTGGTGATGGCTGCCGGCGTGCGGCCGAACACGGCGCTGGCACGCGATGCGGGCCTGCATTGCGAGCGCGCGATCGTGGTCGACGACACCCTGCAGACCTACGACCCGCGCATCTACGCCGTGGGCGAATGCGTCCAGCATCGCCGCGCCACCTTCGGGCTGGTAGCGCCGGCATGGGAGCAGGCGCGCGTGTGCGCCGCCCACCTGGCGGGAAACGGGCACCGGCGCTACGTGCAGGCCGCCCTTGCCACCAAACTGAAAGTGACCGGCATCGACCTGTACTCGGCCGGGGAGATTGCCTGCGGCCCCAGCAGCGAAGAGCTGGTGCTGCGCGACCGCAGGGGCGGCGTCTACAAGCGCCTCGTGCTGCAGGGTGTGCGCCTCACCGGCGCCGTGCTGGTGGGCGACGTGGCGGACGGCCCCTGGTACTTCGACCTGATCGGGCGCGGCGCCGACGTGTCAAGCTTCCGCGACCGCCTGCTGTTCGGGCAGGCGCACTGCATGCCTGCTGCTTAGTTTAGAACTGCAAAGGAAGCACCATGGACATGTCCCTCCCGGCGCACACCGTGCGCACCACCTGTCCATATTGCGGCGTCGGCTGCGGCGTGACCGCCACCGTGGGCCCCGGGACCATCCCGATCATCGCGGGCGACGCGCAGCACAGCGCCAACCGCGGCCGCCTGTGCGTGAAGGGCGCGGCCCTGGGCGAAACGCTGGACCTCGATGGCCGGCTGCTGCACCCGATGCTCCGCGAGGAGGGCGCAATGCGGCGCGCCGGCTGGGACGAGGCGCTGGAGCGTGTCGCCTCCAGCTTCGCGTCCATCGTCGCCGAGCATGGCCCCGACGCGGTGGCGCTGTATGTCTCCGGCCAGCTCCTGACCGAGGACTACTACGTCGCCAACAAGCTGATGAAGGGTTTCATCGGCAGCGCCAACATCGACACCAACTCGCGCCTGTGCATGTCGTCCAGCGTGGCCGGCCACAAGCGTGCCTTCGGCGAAGACCTGGTTCCCGGCTGCTACGAGGATTTCGAGCTGGCCGACATGATCGTGCTGGTCGGCTCGAACGCCGCCTGGTGCCACCCGACGCTGTTCCAGCGCATCCTGCGCGCCAAGGAAGCGCGGCCCATGCTGAAAGTGGTCGCGATCGACCCGCGCCGCACCGCCACCTGCGAACTGGCCGACCTGCACCTGGCCATCAAGCCGGGCACCGACGTCTGGCTGTTCAACGGACTACTGAGCTACCTCACGCGGCATGGCGGCGTCGACGACAGCTTCGTCGCAGCGCATACCGAAGGGCTGGCCGCGGCGCTGGCCGTGGCGGACGCTGATTGCGCGGATCCGGCCGAGGTGGCGCGTATCTGTCGGGTCGACCGGGCCCAGCTGCTCGCCTTCTATGAAGCCTTCGCGGCCACGACGAAGGTCGTGACGGCGTACTCGCAGGGCGTGAACCAGTCCTCCAGCGGCACCGACAAGGTCAACGCCATCATCAACTGCCACCTCGTAACAAGCCGCATCGGCCAGCCCGGCATGGGACCGTTCTCGCTGACCGGCCAGCCAAACGCCATGGGAGGACGCGAAGTGGGGGGGCTGGCGAACATGCTGGCGGCGCACATGGACCTCGACAACCCCGTCCAGCGCGAAGCCGTACGGGAGTTCTGGGACGCGCCGCGGATCGCCTCCAGACAGGGCCTGAAGGCGGTCGACCTGTTCCGCGCAGTGGAAGAGGGCAGCGTCAAGGCGGTGTGGATCATCGCCACCAATCCCGTGGTCAGCCTGCCCGACGCCGACCAGGTACGGCGCGCGCTCGACAAATGCGAACTCGTCGTCGTCAGCGACATCGTGCGGGACACCGACACCACCGCCCATGCCGACGTGCTGCTGCCGGCACTGGGCTGGGGCGAAAAGGATGGCACGGTGACCAATTCCGAGCGCTGCATCTCGCGCCAGCGCGCCTTCGCCCCAAGCCCGGGCGAGGCGCGCGCCGACTGGTGGGCCCTGTGCGAGGTCGCGCGGCGCATGGGTTTCGCAGGCTTCGATTACGCCGGCGCTCACGAAATCTTCGACGAACATGCACGCCTCTCTACCTGGCGCAACGGGGAGAACGGGGCAGGGCGGCGCATGTTCGACCTGTCCGGGCTGGCCGGGATCGGGCAGCAGGCCTACGAGGCGCTCGAACCGATCCAGTGGCCTGTGCGCGGTGCCGGGGGCGAGCCGGCGGGGACAGCGCGCCTGTTCGCCGACAAGCGCTTCGCCCATGCGGACGGGCGGGCGCGCTTCGTCGCCACGCCGCCGCGCGCGCCCGTGCATGCGCTCGACGGCGACTTCCCACTGGCGCTTAACACGGGCCGCATGCGCGACCAGTGGCACACGATGACGCGCACGGGCAAGTCGCCGCGCTTGAGCAGCCACGCGCCGGAACCCTTTGTCGACCTGCACCCGAACGATGCGCTGCTGTGCGGCGTGCGCGAGGGCGAACTGGCGCGCGTCACCAGCCGCTGGGGCGCGATGGTCGCGCGCGTCACGCATAGCGGCGGCATTGCCCGCGGAGGCGTGTTCGTGCCGATCCACTGGAACGGCCAGACGGCGTCCGACGCGCGCGTGGGGGCGCTCGTCAACCCGGTGGTCGACCCGGTGTCGGGCGAGCCGGAATTCAAGCACACGCCGGTGATGGTGGCGCCCTTCGTCGTCGAGTGGCACGCCTTTGTGCTCAGCCGCGAGGCGCTGACACTGGACAGCATTGCCCATTGGACCCGCATCCAGGGCGAAGGCTTCG
>JAQGLR010000183.1 GCA_028292765.1 Massilia sp.
GCGCCAGATACTCGCGCAAGCCCTCCTGCCCCAGGGGCCGGCTGAACAGATACCCCTGGTAGTGCCGGCACCCGCACTGGGCCAGCAATGCGCGCTGTTCCATCGTCTCGACCCCTTCCGCGATCACGCCGATGCCCAGCGCCTGCCCCAGCGCGATGATGGTGTTGACGATGGCCAGGTCGCGCGGGTCGTTCATCAGGTTGCGCACGAACGACTGGTCGATCTTCAACTGGTCCGGCGGCAGCCGCTTCAGGCAGGACAGCGACGAGTAGCCGGTGCAGCCCGGCATCCTCGGCCAGCGGAATGAACTGCGCCGGCGACACCATGCCGCGCACGGGATTCTGCCAGCGCAGCAAGGCCTCGACGCCGGTGCGAAGTCCGTCGCTGTCCAGTTGCGGCTGGTAGTGCAGCAGGAATTCGCCCCGCTGCAGGGCCTGGCGCAGTTCCGATTCCAGGCTGGAGCGCGCCAGCGCCGCCGCCTGGATCTTCGGGTCGAAGAAGCACAAGGTGTTGCGCCCGGCCGCCTTGGCCCGGTACATCGCCAGGTCCGCACGCTTGATGAGCTCGGTGATGAGCAGCTCGGTGCTGAGCAGCCCGGTGATGCCGTGCATGGCGCCGCCGAACAGGGTCGGGCCGATGCTCGGCCTGATGTGGCGCTCGTCGCCGGCCAGGTTGAACGAGCTGCCCAGCGCCTCGAGGATGCGCTGCGCCACTGCGGCCGCGTGCCCGGCCGCCGCCTCTTCGGAAAAACCCAGGTCCTCCTGGAGGATGACGAATTCGTCGCCGCCCGGCCTGGCCACCGTGTCGCGATCGCTGACGCTGGCCACCAGGCGCCGGGCCACCAGGTCGAGCAGCAGGTCGCCCTTGTCGTGGCCGATCGTGTCGTTGATGGTCTTGAAGTTGTGCGCGGCGGCTGCGCACCACCTGCCCGCCCCACGGCGCGTGGTTCCCGAGTTCGGCCGCGCCCAAGCCGACCGCGCAGGCGCAGCGCTCGCCGTCGCGGCCGGCGAAGCTGAGCGCGGCCATGGGCGTGCCGCAGGCATGGACAGCGAGGCGCACCAGGCGTTCAAGGTCGGCCAGCCCATCGCTGTCGTGGATCGCATGGGAGTCGAGCGAGCGCAAGCGGCGCTCTTCCAGCGGATTGTCACCTGACATGTTCGCTCGCGGAGGTGGCAGGATGGGAGATTCTAGCGAGAAAGACAGGCGCGTTCCGGGGCTTTTCCGTGCTGCAACCCCTCGGGACATTCGATGCCTACCCCAGGCCCCCCATCAATGCAGCAAGGCACTCCCCCGCTCGCGCCGCAGGGCGCTCATCACCTCGCGCACCGGCAGGTGCCAGCGCAATTCCGTGTTCGTGTGCTGCCCGGCATCCTTCAGGCGGTACTCGACGCCGATCCCGAAGTTCGAATTCATCGCGCCGAACCAGTCCGCCTCCCCCATCACGTCGATGATGTTGCGGTAGCGCGGCGGCATCGCGATCGCCGCCGAGATCGTGACGATCGCGGTCTCGCCCAGGTGCTCGTCGGCATGCGCGTCGCGCAGCGCGTACAGCGCTTCGGCGATGACCAGGTTGCCTTTCGAGTGGCCGCCGGCCGCCTCGGACAGCATGTCGGCCAGGCCGTAACCGGACACCAGCGCGGCCACCGGTTCGCCGAAGGCATCGGCCACGTTGCGCGCAAAGGCGGCGGTACCGAGCGCCGAACTGCCGACGCCGGCCACCGCCACCGCCAGGATGCGGGTGCCGGCGCCGCCGCCGGCGGCAAAGGCGTCGATATCGGGGCAGACGCACAAGGTGCCGGCGCCAGTGGGCGGCACGATCAGGAGTGCGCCTTCGTGCGCCAGCCAGGGCGCGAGCGTACACGTCTCGCGCGGGCTGATGACCTTGACGTCGTAGAAAAGGGCATCGAGCACCGCATTGCGGCGGCGCAAGCCTTCGAGCATGGCCTCACGCAAGGGTTTGTCCGACTGCACCACCTCGGCTGCCGAGTTGCGTTGCAACTGGACTGCGACGAGCACGCGCGGCGTGCCGGGGCCGGATGGCTGCTCCATGGGGAACCTCCCTGGAAAGCGGCGCCGGGATCCGGCCACCGCTCCCTTAAGAGGCGGCGCACGGGATAAAGTTCACCGCCGGGCCACCCCTGCGGCGCCCTTTCCTTAGCCGCGCAGCGCCTTTTCCAGGTCTTCCAGCTCGGCCGGCTTGACGAGGTGGGCGTCGAAACCGGCCTCCTGCGCGCGGCGCCGGTCGTCGGGCGAACCGTAGCCGGTGTGGGCCACGAGACGGATGTGCGCCAGTTGCGGGTTCGCCTTGAGCATGCGCGCCAGCTGGTAGCCGTCGGCCCCGGGCAGGCCGATGTCGAGCACGATCACCTGCGGCTTGTGTTCCAGCGCCATCTCTTCGATCCGGGCCGGGTCCGCGGTGGTCCAGGTTTCGTGGCCCATCTCGGCCAGCAGGAAGCCCATCATTTCCATCGCATCGACGTTGTCGTCGACCAGCAGCACGCGCAGCCCGCCCGGCGCGGCGCCCTCTTCCGGGGCCGCGCCGCTCGGGCATTCGGTTCCCGCAGTGCGCAGCACCGGCAGCTCCACCGTGAAGGTCGAGCCCATGCCGATGCCCGGGCTCTCCGCGCGCAGGCCGCCGCCGTGCATCTCGAGCAGGCGCGACACCAGCGACAGGCCGATGCCGAGGCCCTCGGGCGCGCGGTCCGGCGGCACCGCCGCCTGGGCGAACATGCCGAAGATGCGCGACAGGTTGTCGGCGGCGATGCCGATGCCGTTATCGATCACGGCGATGTGCACGCTGTCCTTGTGCAGCGATACCACGAGGCGGATCTCGCCGCCGACCGGGGTGAACTTGGCCGCGTTGTGCAGCAGGTTGCCCATCGACTGCGCCAGGCGCACCGGGTCGCCGGCAATCCAGACCTGGCACTCCGCCTGCCGCACTTCCAGCCGGTGGCCGCGCGCCGCGATCAGGGGACCGGCGGTCTCGATCGCCTGCTCGATGACGGCGCCGAGGTTGACTTCCTCGCGCCGCAGCACGATCTTGCCTTCCGAAATGCGGGCGACGTCGAGCAGGTCGTCGACCAGGTGCGCCAGGTGCTCGACCTGGCGCAGGATCACCTCGCGCGCCTGGGCGTGACGCCCGGCCGCCAGCTCCCCGCCCACTCCCAGCAGCGCGGCGGCGTTGCGGATCGGGCTCAGGGGGTTGCGCAGCTCGTGCGCGAGGGTCGCCAGGAACTGGTTCTTGTTGGCGTCGGCGGCGCGCAGCAGCGCCTCCATTTCCTTGCGCGCCGAGACGTCGCTGGTCACGCGCGCCACCCGGTACACCGCGCCGCGTGCGTTGCGCACCGCGAACAGGCGGTCGCGCACCCAGCGCGTGGCCCCGCCCGCCAGCACCACGCGGAATTCCTCGTCGTAGTGCGGCTGGATGGCCAGCGCCGCCCAGCGCCCGGCCAGGCGCGCGCGGTCGTCGACGTGCACGCCATCGAGCCAGCTGGCATGGTTGCGGCGCAGCGATTCGCACGTGCGGCCCCAGATGGTGGCGTAGGCCGGGCTGACATAGGCCAGCACGCCATCGGGCGCCGAAAACATCCAGAACACGTCCTCGACGTTGTCGGTCAGCTGGCGGAAGCGCTCTTCGCTTTCGCGCAGGTCGTCCTGGGTCTGGCGCATGCGCAGGAGCGCGTTGACGTTGGCGATCAGTTCGTCCGCTTCGATCGGCGCGGCCAGGTAGTTGTCGGCGCCGCCTTCCAGGCCGCGGACCCGGTCGGCCCGGTTGGTCAGCGCGGCCGAAGTCTGCAGCACCAGCACGCCGCAGGTGTCGGGGTCGGCCTTGATGCGGCGGCACACCTCGATGCCGTTGATGTCGGGCAGCTTGACGTCCAGCAGTACCAACGCCGGCTCGTCGTCGCGGACCATGGCCAGGGCGTCGGTGCCGTTGGCCGCCTCCAGCACATGGAAGCCGGCGCCGCGCAGGATGCGCGACTTCGCGTAGCGCGCGCCATCGTTGTCGTCGACGTTCAGGATAGAGATGGGATTGGCGGTCATGGTTCAGTTCGTCAGGCGCGGTGTCATCAGGCGCTGGGCGCCGGCTGTGGGAACTGGCGCGGCAGCGTCAGCATGAAGGTCGAGCCGATACCGGGCCGGCTCGCGACGTCGACCGACCCGCCCAGCAGTCCGGCCAGGCGCCGGCACAGCGGCAGGCCGAGGCCGGTGCCCTTGCTGCGCCGCTGCAGCGGGTTCTCGACCTGGGTGAACTCCTCGAAGATCAGGTGCAGGTGCGCGCCGTCGATGCCGATGCCGGTGTCGGTGACGGCGAAGGTCAGCGTGCCGGCCGCGGCATCCTCGGCCGCACTCACCCGCACCGAGCCCTGCTCGGTGAACTTCAGCGCGTTCGAGATGAAGTTGCGCAGGATCTGCGCGAGCATGCCCTCGTCCGACTCGAACGGCGCAATGGCGCCGCCGTCGTCGAACACCAGCTCGACGCGTTCGGCGTCCACCAGCGGGCGCATCATGCCTTTCAGGGCGCGGAACAGGTTCTCGACCACGACCGGCGCAAGCTGCGCCTCGACCCGTCCGGCCTCGATCTTGGCGAGGTCGAGCAGGTCGTTCACCAGCTCCGACATCTCGGTGGCGGTGCGCTCGATGAGGAACACCTGGCGCTCCTGCTCGCCGGTGAGCTCGCCGTCCATGCGGTCGAGCAGGAGCTTGGACAGCGCCCGGATCGACGACAGCGGCGTGCGCAGCTCGTGGCTGGTATTCGACAGGAAGCGCGACTTCATTTCGTCGGCGCGGCGCAGGCGCTCGGCCTTGTCCTCGATTTCCGCGTACAGCGCGACGATGCCGCGGTTGGTGTCTTCCAGCTCGCGCGTGAGCGAAAGCAGGTCTTCCTGGCGCTCGCGCAGTTCGGCCAGGGTTTCGACCAGCTCGCGGTTCTGCTGCTGCACTTCCTCGTAGGAGCTGCCGGCCGGCGTGGCCGCCAGTTCGGTGGCGATCTGCGCCAGCCGCGCCGGGCCGAGCGGCAGTTGCGGCGGCAGCGCTTTGCGCATGCGCACCCCCGTCGCGCCCGTGGCGCCGTCGGCGTCGCAGCTATCCATCAGGCGGTGCGCGGTCACCAGCGCGGCATCGAGCAGGGCCGCCGCCTCGCTGTGCGGCGCCGGGGCCCGGGCCGTACTGACCAGCACTTCGAGCCGCTGGCGGTCGTGGCGGTCGAGGGGGTCGGCCAGCGCGAAGGCCGCACGCCCGCCGACGCCGGCATGGCAGGCCGCGCGCGCCACTTCCGAGACGGCGGTAGCGATGCGGACCTGGTCCTGCTTGTTAAACCCGAGCAGCGCCGACACGTGGCGCGCCCGCTGGCGCACCAGCACCACGTCCTTGTCGCTCTCGATCGCGACGGCAAGGATGCGCTGGCTCATGCGCGGCCCGGGCCGCGCCGCACGACCAGCACCATCGCATCGTCGCGGCGGCGGATGAAGTCGCGCATCAGCATGGCCGCCACCAGCGCCGGACTCCTCGCCATCAGGCCCGGATAGCGGCCCAGGTCCCACTGGGTCTGGATGCCGTCCGAGTGCAGGATGCAGACGGCGCCCGGCGGGCAAGGCGCGCTGAACTCCTGCACCTTGCGCATGTTGTGGCCGACGATGCCGTTGTGCGATACCAGCGCGCGCCGGGTGTCGCCGTCGATCACGTAGGCGCCGATGTTGCCGATGCCGGCAAAGCGGACGATGTCGTTCTCGAAATCGATGCGCGCCGCCGCCAGCGCCGCGCCGCGCGTGCCGCGCAGCGCCTCGTGCGCCGCGTTGACCAGCGCGGCCGGCTCCGAACGCGGCAGGCGTTTGAGTTGTCCCAGCGCGCCCGCCGATGCTGCGGCGGCAGCCGGGCCGTGGCCCAGTCCGTCGACGGCGAGCAAGGTGGCGCCACGCCCGTCGCAGGCCACGCCCCAGGCGTCGCCGCATTCGTCTTCGCCAGCCAGCGGCACCGTCAGCGCACCGACGTCGACGCGGCACAGGCCGGGACTGCCCTCGTCGCGCCACAGGCGCATGAAGAACAGGCTGCCGTTGCCGGGAGCGGACCAGACATCGAATTCGTCGGACAGGCGGCGCAGCGCGCCCAGCCCGGTACCCGAGGTACCGGTGGTGGACATGCCGTCGCGCAGGCAGGCGTCGACATCGAGAATGCCGGGGCCGCTGTCAACGGCCAGCACGTCGACCCCGGGCAAGCCTTCGGACTGCGCCACGTTCAGGTACAGCATGCCCTCACCGGCATGCTTGAGCAGGTTGGTGCCGGCCTCGGTGATGATCAGGGCCAGCTGGCCGGCGCGCGTTTCATTAAAACCGAGCTCGAGCGCCAGCTTCTGCCCGGCGCGGCGCGCCGCCGAGATGTCGCTGGCGTGCACGATCGCGAAGGCATGCTGCGTAGTCAAGGAGCTGATCAGCGTTTCCATTTCACGACCGCGATGGCGGTCCCCTCTCCGGTACGGGTGTCGATCTCGAATTCGTCGACCAGGCGCTTCGAGCCACCCAGTCCCAGTCCCAGGCCGCCACCGGTCGTGTAGCCGTCGCGCAGTGCCAGCTCGAGGTCGGGAATGCCGGGGCCGCTGTCGACGAACACCAGCCCCACGCCCTGGCGCAAGCCATCGGTCAGCTTGTCGAGGTGCACGGCACCGCCGCCGCCATACTTGATCGTATTGCGCGCCAGCTCGCTCGCAGCGGTGATGAGCTTGGTTTGGTCGACCAGCGACAGGCCGATGGCCACCGCACGCTCGCGCACTTGCTTGCGCAGGCCAACCACGTCCTCGTCGCCGCGTAGCGGCAGGCTGGTGCGCTCGACGCGCTGCCTGGCGTTACGTTCCAACAAGCCCGTCTCGAATCTGACTGCGGAATCATTCGCAGTGCTCATCTATTCAGGTTCTTTCCGAGCAGGGCCATGCCCTTTTCGACGTTCAATGCCGTCTTCACGCCGGTCAGGGTCAGGCCCAGTTCGACCAGGGTGATCGCCACGGCCGGCTGCATGCCGACCACAACCGTCTTGGCGTCCAGCACGCGCGCCATGGCAGCGGTATTGCTGATCATACGCCCGATGAAGGAGTCGACCAGGTCGAGTGCCGAAATGTCGATCAGCACGCCCTTGGCGTTATCGCGCACGATACGCTCGGTCAAGTCGTCCTGCAAGGTCATGGCCAGGCGGTCGTGCATGTCGACCTGGATGGTAACCAGCAGCAGGTCACCCATCCGCAGGATAGGAATGCGTTCCATCGTGAATCCTGTCCTGGTCAGTTCTTGCGGGCCACGGTGACCGAAGCACCGGTGCGTTCGAGGGCGACCAGGAAGGCGTCGGCCAGGGTCGCCTTGGTGACGACGTCTTCCAGGTTCACGCCGAGGTGGACGATGGTCTGGGCGATCTGCGGGCGGATGCCGCTGATGATGCAGTCGGCGCCCATCAGGCGCGCGGCGGCGATCGTCTTCATCAGGTGCTGGGCAACGAGCGTGTCGACCATCGGCACGCCGGTGATGTCGATGATCGCGATGACGGCGCCGGTGTCGACGATCTTTTGCAGGATGTTTTCCATCACCACTTGCGTGCGCGCCGAATCGAGCGTGCCGATCAGCGGCAGCGCCAGGATGCCGTCCCAGAGTTTCACGACCGGGGTCGACAGCTCGAGCAGCTCCTGCTGCTGGCGCACGATGATCTGGTCGCGTGTTTTCTGGAACACTTCGATCGTAAACAGGCCGAACTTGTCGAGCAGCGAGCTGACTGCCCACGAGGCGGCCGCCAGGGTTGCCGGCTCCTCGGCAAAGGCGCTCGTCAGCTGCGCGAACAGCGGCTGCTTGAGCGAAAACACGAAGCTGGCGGTTTCGCTCGGGGTCGAACCGCTTTTCGCACGAGTCGACGAGATTTCGGTCAGCAGGTCGCGCACTTCGTCCCATGAACGATGCTCGATGTTCTCGAGTTCGCCGCTATTGGTCGCATGTGCGAAGGCCGCCAGGAACTGCTGGCAATGTGTGCGCAGCTGCTCGCGCGAGCTGCTGGTGCCACGCACGATCATCGCTTCAAGCTGGGAAATCCACTCTGAGCCGATCTCGGCCTCGTGTTCCTGGATGATCTGGCTGATACGGGAGGCGTTGTCTTTCGTCGTCATCGATGGGGTCCTGGGTTTTGGTCGTCGGTCATGGATGCGCCCGAATTGTCGAACGAGCTGCTCCACAATTGGAGAATCATTAACTATAACACTTCTTCTATTCAACTTACGTCACGCCTGAGCAGTGCGCGGGGCATCCGCACGGGCGCCTGGCTCCGCCGATTCGCCGGTCGGGCGCGCTGCACTGCCCTGGTGTATGCCTGGCGCCCGCCTCCTGAGCTGTGCCTGCATGCAGACCCCTTGATTCCAAACAATGTTCTGTCACGAAGTAATGGTTAGCCTGATGTCTTGCGCCAGAACAACGGCGAGCTTGATCGTCCGGTGCAGCTGTTTTCGCTATCGCGGCTCCCGGACACACCCTAGCTTCAGGGAGAAGACCCATGAAATTCATGTTCGGCCGGCGTGAAAAGTTTTTGTATCGGCGCAACCCGGTGTATGCCAGCTTCATTGCCGGCACCAGGTTCGGGCTGGTGGTCGCGGCCCTGGTCTACCTGGCCATCAAACTTGTGTGATGGACAAAAAAAACCGCCAGGCTTTCGCACTGGCGGTTTTTGCTTCCACAACGGCGAACCGCTGGGCTTATTGCATTACCGCGCCGCAGCTTCCACCGGATCAGCTGCCTTCATCGACAGCTTCAAACGGCCGCGCTCGTCGGTCTCGAGGACTTTCACGCGCACTTGCTGGCCTTCTTTCAGGTAGTCGGCCACGGCGTTCACGCGCTCGTTGGCGATCTGCGAGATGTGCAGCAGGCCGTCCTTGCCCGGCATGACTTGCACGATGGCGCCGAAGTCCAGCAGTTTCAGCACGGTGCCGTCGTAGGTCTTGCCCACTTCGACCGAGGCGGTCAGCTCTTCGATGCGGCGCTTGGCTTCCTGGCCGGCGGCGGCGTCGACCGTGGCGATGGTCACGATGCCTTCGTCGGTGATGTCGATCTGCGTGCCGGTCTCTTCGGTCAGCGCGCGGATCACGGCGCCGCCCTTGCCGATCACGTCACGGATCTTCTCCGGGTTGATCTTGATGGTGATCAGGCGCGGTGCGAAGTCCGACAGTTCGGTCTTCACGTGCGGCATCGCCTTCTGCATTTCGCCGAGGATGTGCTGGCGGGCTTCCTTGGCTTGCGCCAGTGCCACCTGCATGATTTCCTTGGTGATGCCCATGATCTTGATGTCCATCTGCAGTGCGGTAATGCCCGCAGGCGTACCGGCAACCTTGAAGTCCATGTCGCCGAGGTGGTCTTCGTCGCCGAGGATGTCGGACAGGACGGCGAACTTGCCGCCCTCCTTGATCAGGCCCATCGCGATGCCGGCGACGTGCGCCTTCATCGGCACGCCCGCGTCCATCAGCGCCAGGCAGCCGCCGCAGACCGAAGCCATCGACGACGAACCGTTCGATTCGGTGATTTCGGACACCAGGCGCACCGAGTAGCTGAAGTCCTCCGGGTTAGGCAAGGCGGCGATCAGCGCGCGCTTGGCGAGGCGGCCGTGGCCGATTTCGCGGCGCTTTGGGGTGCCGACGCGGCCGGTTTCGCCGGTGGCGAACGGAGGCATGTTGTAGTGCATCATGAACGAGTCGGTGTACTCGCCCATCAGCGCGTCGATCTTCTGGCTGTCGCGCGCGGTGCCGAGGGTGGCAACCACCAGCGCTTGCGTTTCGCCGCGGGTGAACAAGGCGGAACCGTGGGTGCGCGGCAGGATGCTGGTGCGGATCGAGATCGGGCGCACGGTGCGGGTGTCGCGGCCGTCGATGCGTGGCTCGCCGTTCAGGATCTGCGAACGCACGACCTTGGCTTCGATGTCGAACA
>JAQGLR010000305.1 GCA_028292765.1 Massilia sp.
CACGCCGAAGTGCATGGCCGCTGCGCCGGTTTTATCGAGGCGATGCGCGGCAACGGCATCGTCCACATCCTCCGTCCGAAAGCATTTACGTTTGAAGCCGGTTTCGAGAGCATGAGCACGCACCTGAAAAAGAAGGGCGCCGGCGCCGTGGACGGCGTGTTCGCCGCCAGCGATTTGCTGGCCATGGGCGCGATCCGCGCGCTGGCCGAACACGGCTTGCGCGTGCCGGACGCGGTCTCCGTCATCGGCTACGACGATACGCCGGGCGCGGCCAGCTTCGTGCCGCCGCTGACCAGCGTGCACCAGGATTTGCGCGATGGCGGCGTCCTGCTCGGCCGCAAGATGCTGGCGCTGCTCAACGGCGAGCCGGTCGCTTCAGAGACGCTCCCGACCCGCCTGATCGTGCGCCAGACCTGATAGAGCGGCTAACAAAGCCCCCATGGCTGCGTTGCATTCGTCTCGCCGTACTAGCGTACTGTCTTCGACGATGCGCCTTGCCCGGGGGGCTTTGTTAGCCGCTCTTTTACATCGGGATGCCGGGTGTCCGCATGTGCGGATGCCTGGCTCCTTTCGACTTCGATCCACCGTCACCACCGTTTTTGAGGACTCGCCGTGCAGCCATCCGACAGCCCAAGCTTTACCCTTCCATTCGATTCGTGGTGCATCCGCGAGACCGGTTTCGACACCGCGTCGCACTTCCTGCGCGAGACCTTGTTTGCGCTCGGTAACGGCTACATCGGCCTGCGCGGCACCGGCGAGGAAGGCTATACCGGCCCGGCCGGCACTTCGCTCGACGGCACTTACCTGAACGGTTTCTACGAGTCCGAGCCGATCGTCTACCCCGAAGCGGCCCATGCGCTGGCCAAGACCAACCAGTTCATGCTGAATGTCCCGAATGCCAAGGGCATCGAGCTGACGATCGACGGCGAGCGCTTCGATCCGCTGCTTGGCAAGCTCGATCGCTACGAGCGCTCGCTCGACTTCCGCACCGGTGTGCTGCGGCGTGCGCTCGAATGGACCTCGCCAACCGGCAAGCGCATCGCGCTGCGCAGCCGCCGCGTGGTCGCGTTCACGAACAAACACCTGTTCGCGATCGAGTTCGACGTCACGCCGCTGAATTTTTCCGGGCAGGTCACGCTGCGTTCGTTCATCGACGGCGCGGTGAAGAACCAGGAAGCGGGCGACGATCCGCGCGTCGGTTCCGCCGTTTCGGGCCCCGCGCTGCAGACGGTATCAACCCGGCAGGACGCGTCCGTTTCAACGCTGGTGCAGCGCACCCACAACAGCGGTTTTACCCTGGTGAGCGCGATCGACAGCAGCGTCGAGGGAGTAAGGCCCGCGGCCTGGCGCGAGGGCGAGCAACTTGGCCAGGTCTTCACCTGCGCGGCCGTCGAAGGCCAGCCGATGCGCCTGCTTAAATACGGCAGCTATTACTCGTCGCGCGACTATCCGGAGGGCGAACTGCCGGCGCTTGCGCGCGATACCCTGGCCGCCGCCAAAGCCGCCGGCTTCGACGCCCTGTGCGCGGCGCAGGCGGCCTACCTTGCGGACTTCTGGGCCAGCGCCGACGTCGAGATCGCCGGCGACGACGCCCTGCAACAGGGCATCCGCTTCAACCAGTACCACCTGCTGCAATCGGTGGGCCGCGACGGGCGCACGAATATCGCGGCCAAGGGCGTGACCGGGGAGGGCTACGAAGGCCACTATTTCTGGGACACCGAGATCTACATCTTCCCGTTCTTCCTGTATTCAAAACCCGAGATCGCGCGCAAGCTGCTGGAATACCGCTACGCGGGCCTCGGGCAGGCGCGCGAGCGCGCGCGCCAGATGTCGCACCCGACCGGCGCGCTCTACCCGTGGCGCACGATCGCCGGCGGCGAGTGCTCGGCCTATTTCCCGGCCGGGACCGCGCAGTACCACATCAACGCCGACATCGCCTACTCCATCAAGTCGTACTATGAAGCGACCGCGGACCTCGACTACATGGCGCAGGCCGGCACCGAGATCGTGCTGGAAACGGCGCGTATCTGGCTCGGCATCGGCAGCTACGACCGCCAGGGGCGCTTCTGCATCAACGAAGTGACCGGCCCCGACGAATACACGGCGCTGGTCAACAACAACTACTACACCAACGCGATGGCGCGCATGCACCTGCACTTTGCGGCGGACATGGTCGACACCCTCCGCGAGGAGCGCCCGGGCGACTTTGCGCGGATCGCCGCCGCCACCGCCCTCGATGCCGGCGAGGTCGACGAATGGCGCCGCGCCGCCTCCCTGATGCACCTGCCGTACGACGCGGCGCTCGGCATCCACGAGCAGGACGACAGCTTTCTGTCGAAAAAGGTCTGGGATTTCGCGAACACGCCGAAAGAGAACTATCCGCTGCTGCTGAACTACCACCCGATGGTGATCTACCGCCACCAGGTCTGCAAGCAGGCCGACGTGGTGCTGGCGCTGCTGCTGCTGTCGAACGAGTTTACGCTGGACGACAAGCGCCGCGACTTCGATTACTACGAAGCGGTGACGACCCACGATTCCTCGCTGTCGTCCTGCATCTTCAGCATCATCGCATCCGAGGTGGGCTACCACGACAAGGCCTACGACTACTTCATGGAGACGGCGCGCCTCGACCTGGACGACACCCACGGCAACACCCATTACGGCGTGCACACCGCGGCGATGGCCGGCACCTGGATGGGCGTGGCCTACGGCTTTGCCGGCATGCGCGTGAGCCACGGCGAACTGCGTTTTGCCCCGACCCTCCCGAAACAGTGGCAGCACTACCGGTTCCAGGTCCAGCTGCGCGGCGCGATGCTGGCGGTGCGCGTCAGCAGGGACGGCGCCGAGTACACGCTGCTGCAGGGCGACGCCCTCGACTTCACCCACCAGGGCCAGGCTGTGGCCCTGACCCGCGCGGCGCCAGGCGCCCGCATTCCGCTGGAGGCATGAGTCACATGAATCAATTCAAAGCAGTCATTTTCGATCTCGACGGCGTCATCACCGACACCGCCCATTACCACTACCTGGCCTGGAAGGCGCTGGCCGAGTCCGAAGGCGTGCATTTCGACCACGCGTTCAACGAAAATTTAAAAGGCGTCGACCGCATGGGGTCCCTGAACCTGATCCTGGCCGGGTCGCCCAAGACCTATTCGATGGAACAGAAACTGGCGCTGGCCGACCGCAAGAACCGCCAGTACGTCGAGCTGATCGCGACCATGAGCGAAGCGGACCTGCTGCCGGGCGCCATCGATGCGCTCGCCGCAGTGCGCGCGGCCGGGCTGAAAATCGGCCTGGCGTCGGTCAGCAAGAACGCCTTTACGGTGCTGGAGCGCCTCGGCATTCGCGACCGCTTCGACTACGTGGTCGATGCCGCCCTGATCGCCAACAGCAAGCCGCACCCGGAGATCTTCCTGAATGCGGCGGCGGCGCTCGGCGTGGCGCCTGCCCACTGCCTCGGTGTCGAAGATGCGGTGGCGGGCGTCGCCTCGATCAAGTCGGCGGGCATGTTTGCCCTGGGCGTCGGCAGTCCGGAGGTGCTGACGCAGGCCGACCGGGTGATCCCGAGCCTGGCGCAGTTCCGGCTCGGCGACTACTGACCCGCAAGCACACATTATAAAAACGGGAGACAGCGTGAAAAACCAGCGCATTTTGCTTGCCTTATTCCTGATCTACTTCGTGTTCGCGATCCTGCTCAACAGCGTAGGCACGGTGATCCTCCAGGTGATCAACAACTACGATGTCAGCAAGTCGGGTGCCAGCGTGTTGGAGGCCTTCAAGGACTTGCCGATCGCGGTGGTCTCCTTTTTGGTCGCCTCCTTTTTGCCGCGGCTCGGCTACAAGAACTCGATGCTGGTCGGGCTGGCGATCGTCACCGCCGCCTGCGTCTCGATGCCGCTGCTGCCCAGCTTCCTGACGACGAAGATGCTGTTCCTGTGCGTCGGCGTCGCCTTTGCGCTGGTGAAGGTGTCGGTGTATTCGACCCTCGGCCTGGTCGCCACGGATCGCAAGCATCACGCCAGCATCATGAACACGCTCGAAGGCTTCTTCATGGTCGGCGTGCTCAGTGCTTACTGGGTGTTCGCGCACTTCATCGATTCCGCCAACCCGAAGTCGCAGAGCTGGCTGCAGGTGTACTGGGTGCTGGGCGCGCTGTGCGCCTTTACTTTCGTCCTGCTCGCGCTCACGCCTTTCGACGAGCGCGACGCGCAGCTGCCGGAAGGGCGCAGCCGCTGGGACGACTTCTGCGCGATGTTCAAATTGTTCTTCAAGCCGCTGGTGTGCGTGTTCGTGCTCACCGCTTTCCTGTACGTGCTGATCGAGCAGAGCGTCGGCACCTGGCTGCCGACGTTCAATAACGAAATCCTGAAACTGCCGGCGGCGATGAGCGTGCAGGTGGCCAGCATCTTCGCGGCCTGCCTGGCGATTGGCCGCCTGTCGGCCGGGGTCGTGATGCGCAAGGTGCACTGGTACACGGTGATGAACGGCTGCGTGATCGGCATGGCGGCGATGGTCTTGCTGGCGCTGCCGCTCACGCGCGACCTGGCCATCGATGCGAACGTCAGCTGGTCGAGCGCGCCGCTGGCGACCTTCCTGTTTCCGCTGATCGGCCTGTTCATGGCGCCAATCTACCCGGGCATCAACTCGGTGATGCTCAGCTCACTGCCGCAGAACCAGCACTCGTCGATGACCGGCCTGCTGGTGATTTTCTCGGCGCTCGGCGGCACCACCGGCTCGATGGTCACCGGTTACGTGTTCGGCAATTTCAACGGCCACTTCGCGTTTTACCTGACCTTGGTGCCGATCACCTTGCTGCTCATAACGCTGTACTTCTTCAAGCGCCAGGTTGAGCGGGCCGCGGCGCCGGCGAGCTTGCCGGTCACCGCCGCCGCCTGACAACTCCCTACATGTTGCGGCGGTACTGGCCGCCGACTTCGAACAGCGCGTTGGTGATCTGGCCCAGCGAGCAGACGCGCACCGCGTCCATCAGCTTGTCGAACACGTTGGCGTTGTCGATCGCCGCCTGCTGCA
>JAQGLR010000316.1 GCA_028292765.1 Massilia sp.
CATCGATGCCGAAACCGCATTCAAGGATCGGTTCGAGGCAAAGGGAGGCAAGATCAAGCTGGCCCTGCGGGTCCCGGTACGCAACCCGGATTTTGCGCCCTTCGTGCAGCGCGTGAAGGATGAAAAGCCGGACGCCCTGTTCTTCTTCGCGCCCGGCGTCGAAGACGGCATCGGCCTCCTGAAAGCCTACAGCGACAAGGGCCTCGACAAGGCCGGCATCAAGTTCCTCGGCGTGGGCGACATGACAAGCGACTCACCAACGCTCGAGGCCCTGGGCGACCGCGCACTCGGCGCCGTCACGGTGCTGAACTACTCGACGGCACTCGACAACGAAGCCAACAAGACCTTCCTGAAGGCCTATGGCCAGTACGCGGCAACTGCGCGCCCTTCCAGGGGCCGCGCGGGTGCAGCTCTCCCCGACGTTTTGTATTGATCTGTTTCCCAGCAGAGGAGTGCTTACGCATGAACAGCAGACACATCGGCATCATCGCGGCCCTTTCGGCCATTTCGGCGCTCGGCCTGGCCGGTTGCAGCGACAACGACGACCCCGTCACACAACTGGTTCCGCCGGCCCCGCCCGTGCAGACGCTGCCGCAGTTACCGTAACTGTCGCCAGCCGTCGGCGCCACCCTTGGCGCCTGCGCTGCGCTGCTCACCCGCATCAGCTACCCCGACACCACCATCACGGCGGCCAATTCGATTGCGGCCGGGACCCTCGCCATCGCCGGCAAGCCGGTCATCGCCCGACCGCTCCTATATCGGCGGCTGCTCGAACGGTGGACGCCACGCGATGGTCGCGGCCGCACGCTACGCCGACCAGTACGACGGTTTCCTGGTCGGCAATCCCGGCTACCGCTTGCCCCTGGCCGCGGTTGCCAACATCGCCGGCGCCAAGACCGACGCTTCGCTGGCCAGCACGCCGGGCGACCTCGCTACCGGCTTTACGCAGGCCGAACGCTCCCTCGTCTCGAACGCAGTGCTCGGCAAGTGCGACGCCCTCGACGGCGCGCCAGACGGCCTGGTCCAGGATGTCGGCGCCTGCCGGGCCGTGTTCGACCTGAACCGCGATGTGCCGACCTGCACCAGCACGCGCGACGGCACCTGCCTGGGCGCGGCGCAAAAGACCGGCATCGCCGCACTGTTCGCCGGCGCGAAGACCGAATCGGGCGCGACGATCTACACCAGCTTCCCCTACGATGCAGGCCTGGCGACGAACGGCTGGGCAAGCTGGAAGTTCAGCGCGCCGATCGACCGCGATTCGGGCGCCGTCGCCTTTATCTGGTCGGTGCCGCCATCGGATCCTGCGAGCTTCAACGGCCGCGACTTCGTCCTGGGCGGCAGTCTGGACGCAATACTGGCCCGGATCAATGCGACCGGCTCGACCTACCCCGAGAGCGCGCTCTCCTTCATGCTGCCGCCGAACGCGACCAATCTCGGCCCCTGAAGAACCGGGGCGCCAAGATGATGGTCTACCACGGCACCAGCGACCCGATTTTCTCGAGCGACGACACCCGCGCCAGGTATCAGGCGCTGGGCACGGCCAACAACGCCGACGCGTCCGACTTCGCACGCTACTTCCCGGTGCCGGGCATGCACCACTGCTCCGGCGGCCCTGCCACCGACCAGTTCGACATGCTGACGCCGCTGGTGAACTGGGTCGAAAAAGGCCAGGCGGCGGACAGCGTCATCGCCAGCGCGCGCGGCGTGGGCAATGCTGCAGGCGTGAATGCGGACCTGCCGGCGAACTGGTCGGCGACGCGCACGAGGCCGCTGTGCCCCTTCCCGAAGGTGGCCCGCTACAAGGGTAGCGGCAGCATCGAGGACGCTGCCAGTTTCAGTTGCCAGTAAGTGGTCGGCTGGCGCGCCTCGCGGCGAGACAACACTCAACCATCAGGCGAACATACCGACCGGAGCCGACAAAGGAGACCTGGAGCGGGTGAAGCCGGGTGCTAGCGCGCCGGCTGCGCCAGCGTCGCCACCTCGACCCGCCCCGCATCCGGCGGCAGCACTTGCTGGCGCGCCGCGATTTCGCGATCCGCCCGCTCGTACACCCGGGCGCTGTGGCGCCACCACAGCACCCCCGCCACCACGCCAGCGGCGATCGCTACCGGCGTGGGTGCGGCCATCAGCACCATCAGGTTGTTGACGGCGGCGCCGCCCCATACCGAGCTCGAGGTCTTGATGACCAGCCGCTTCTGCGGTTCCGGCAGGCGGTCGGCGAATTTGAGCAGCCCGATCTTGGCGCCGGTCAGCGCGATGAGCCCGACCGGGGAGGTTGAAATCAGCGGATTCATTTCGATCGCGCCGGCCGACAGGGCCAGGCCGGTGCTGATGCCATCGGCCACGGCGGCATGCGTGGCGTTCTTGTCGAGCCGCTCGATCCGCTTTTCCGGGGAGGGCGCCGCCTCGCTGGCAATGTCCTGGGGCGCCAGCGCTGGCGGATTGCCGGTTGCGCATCCTGTGAGGGTGGGAGCGACAAGCAGGACGGCGGCAGCCGTCCTGGCCAGGTGATGTTTGAGTGCGGCGCACAGATTAGGCATGATCCAGCTCCTTGCAATGACGGTTCGGTCGAAATCCGCTGCCAAGTGGCAATGTCATACTGGCAAGCTCAAGAACCAGTAAATACCTTCTTGACAAGTCGGGAATGCGTTACCGCAGCGCAGGAACTGACGAATCTCATGCGATTGGCATGCTGGGGTAGTCGCCCTGGAAAGCCAGGGAGGGATCCGGTTTGCGGGGTGCGCCGCGCGTGGATTCCAGACCGGTGTTCACGTTGATGTCGCCCCGATCAGGCCATTAGTGCTGCCTACGGGATATTTTCATTGCATGTGGCAAATTTGCATCAACAATTTCCGATGGGCCATGTTATCGTTACGCAAATTATTAAGGGTCGAGGAAACCATGAAAATTGGACTGGCAACTGAGGACGACACCGTTATCGCGCAACCTGGTTTTGCCGAGCACATCGGTGCGGCTGCGACAGCGGTGAAGTCTTTCCTCGGCCGTTACACCCAGCCCCGCAAGTCGGAGGCATGGCGGTCCGGGTACAACGCCTTCTACGATGGCGTCCACGCCAATCCGCATTCGCCGGGAACTGAAGTGCACAAGGAATGGGAACTCGGCAGCAAAGCCTTCGAGCAAGATTTCGAGTGGTAAGACCGGTTTCGCGCTGACTACGCCCTCCCGGCGCCGCTGGCGCCACCCCTGGCACCGACGCACACTGCGCATTCACTGCGTGCGCGCAAACCTCCCCGCCTGACCGCTGACGATACTGCCTCTCCTGACCAGCCGGAGACGCGGATGCAAGGGCCACTTCTTCCTTCTTTCCCTGCACCTTGCCCGCTTCACGGGCCCCCCGGCGATGTGCTGTCTTGAAAACAACGGGGGCACGATGAACGAACGGATGAGCGAAGCGCCCTTGCTGGCCGCGCTGTCGGCGCGGCGCCGCAGCCTGCTCGTGCGGGTCCATTGCTGGGCCGCCCTGGTCGCATCGCTCTTCATCCTGCTCGCGACGCTGACCGGCCTGGTCTACGTCTTCACGCCGCAGGTCTGCCGCTCGACCAGTCCGTGGCGGCGGCACGGATGGCCGCCGGGGCCAAGCTGGCACTGCGCTCGGTGGCGCCCCCGTTCGGCCCGGGCGACGCCGTCAGGGTCAGCTTCGAGCCGGCGCGCCCGCAGGGGGCCGGCGCGCACCACCACGAGGCGCCCGCCGCCGCCGAAGGCGCGCTTCCCCTCACCGTATTCGTCAATCCCTACGATGCGCAGGTACTCGGCAAGCAGGCCCCGGGGGATCGTTTCAGCGAATGGGCGCGCACGCTGCATTCGCGCCTGCTGCAGGGCGAAGGATGGCGCTGGATGATCGAGCTTGCGGCCAGCTGGCTGTTCGTGATGCTGCTGACGGGCGTGGTCCTGTGGTGGCCGGGGTGGAGGCAGCCTCTCTTGCCCCGCCGCGGCAAGACCGGGCGTGCAGCCTGGCGCCGCCCGCCGGGGCCGCACCGCTCGGCTGGCAGCAGGCCTGGCTGCGCGCGCGCGAGGCGGCGCCGAAGGTCGCCATGCAGCTGACGCCGCCGCAGGATGCGCACGGCGTGTGGCGCGCAACGGGCGCCGACCGGGCGCAGCCGACGCAGCGTTTCGATCTCGCCTTCGATGCCTGCAGCGGCCGACTGCTCTACCGCTCGGGATGGGAACAGCAAACCGCGTTCGGCAAGGCGACCGCCGTCGGGATCCCCTTTCACCGTGGCGAGTGCGGGCTCTGGAACCAGGCGGTGCTGCTCGTGTTCGGCGCCGGGTTGCTGTTTTCGCTGGTATCGGGTTGGGTGATGTGCTTCAAGCGCAGGGGAACCGGCCGGGCCGGGCCGGCGCCTCTGCTGCCGCCGCTGTTGCCGCTGTCGGCGGGCGTGCTGCTGGCGTTCGAATGGCTGGTCTTGCGGCGGGCGCGGCCAGCCTGAAGCGCGGCAGGCATGCGGGCTGCCGCAGGAACCCGGTCAACCGCCCTGCTCGACTCCCTTGCTCAGCTGCCTTGCTCAGCTACCTTGATAAATCAGCACCGCGCAGACGGCGGCCCCGACTGCCAGCAAGCCATACAGGAAATAGCGCATCGCCGTCGCCAGGCCGGTGACCGCCTTGTTGGCGTCCTCATTGAGCATGCCGCGCTTGCGGCTGTTATTCATCAGCATCGCGATGAAGACAAAGGTACCGAACAGGACCAGGACAAATTTCATGCTCAATGAATCCTTAACCGATCAGGTACGTGTCAGCACAATTGCCAGCGAAATCACCGAAAGCAGGGCCGAACCGGCGGCGACCAGGCCGATCGTGGTCAGGCGCTCGCGCGCCGACTGCATGCGGGCCACGAGCTGCGCGTTCTGGTCGGCCAGTTCCGTGATCACTTTCGTCGCGTCGCGCACCTGTCCGTGCAACTGGACGATGGTGGCATCCTGCTGCTCGATGCGTGCCGCCAATATTGCGATGTCCTCGTCGATGGGCGCGTGCGCCATCGCTTCGCCCAGGTCGATCCCGGGTTGCGGCGCGCCGCGGCGCGCCGCCGTTTCCCAGAGCCTGCGGGCGCTGCCCGCCAACTGGGGCGCAGCCGCGATGACCTCGCTCCAGGGAACCGCCTTTAACATTTTGAGCCAGCCTGCTGCCGCCATATCGAATCCTCCGTATTTTCCAGTGTGCAGCATAGCATTCTGCTACCCCGCCGCCCCGCCCGCGCCAGCCAATCGTGCGGCTGACTATTTTGCAGTACCATGTTTCGCATGTGTGGACGATTTGATCAAAGCCAAACGGCACGGTATTACGCAAGCGTCTTCGGCTGGGCCGATGCGACCTACGACAGCGAGTCCGTGCCCGCGTTTAACGTGTCGCCTGGCACGTATCGCCCCGTCATGCACATCCAGGACGGCGAGCGGCGCATCGACGACGTGTTCTGGAGTTACCGCGCAAAATGGGCGGAAGGCAAAGTACCGATCACCATCAACGCCCGTCTCGACAAGCTGACCAACCGCTACTGGAGCCGGCTGCTGAAAAACGGGCGCGCGATCGTGCCGGCCGAAGGCTGGTACGAGTGGACCGGCGAAAAAGGCAGGAAGCAGCCCTGGCACATCCACCGCAAGGACCGCGCGACGCTGTTCATGCTGGCGCTGGCGAACTTCGGCAGCTTCACCGAAAACCGCGCCGAAGCGGGCTTCGTGATCGTCACCGACGACGCCGCCGAAGGCATGCTCGACATCCATGACCGGCGCCCGGTGGTGCTGGACGCCGCCGACGCCGCGCTCTGGCTCGATCCGGCCCTGCCGCCCGAGGGCGCGCTCGAGCTGGCGCGCCGTGCCGCGCTACCGCCCGATGCCTTCGAGTGGTTCAAGGTCACTCCCGAAGTGAACCGCGCCGGCGCCAACAGCCCCCAAATGGCGCTGCCGATGCCGGAGTAGTCTTTCACCCGTTCGGGCCGTGGCCGCAAGCGGGCGCCGCAAGCGGATGCCCGCTTGCGGATGCCAATTACTCCATGACCGTCAGCAGCGCCACCACGCCCATCGAGACGCCGATCAGCACCCCCGCGCGATTGCGCAGGCGCCGGCCGCGTTCGAGCATATCCTTGGCGATGCGGCGGCGTGGCCGTCGCGCGCCATCGTTGGCCTGGGGTTGCGCTGCCTGTTTCCGGCTTGTCTTTACACTGTCCATCGTACGCTTTCTGTAACACTGAAGAAATTGAAAATGGCTGGCGCGCCACTGCGCGGCAACAGGTCGTTCGGGAGGGTGCGGCCGCCTGTAGCGGCTCAACGGGAGCGGGCGTACGAGGCAGGCAAGCCCGCCCTGCCCTGCTCCGAGCGAACGGGACTGTCCGTGCGCTCGCAAAAGAAAACGGCGCGGACCAGGGTCGCGCCGTAAGCAGACGTGAAACAGGAAGTGGATCTGAACGACTTCTGTTGCTGAGTGCGTGACATGCCAGTTACCGTGTTCGATCGGGTGCGTGGCTGGCATACGCCAGCGGCCGGGACGCCCATCCCGGTTCACACCCTGAAAAATTTGATTCTACACGAAGCCCTTGACACATCAACACGCATTTGAACGCTGCATTTGCGCCATGTCAACACGCCCCGATCTGCGCCCATCCTTGCGACAATCGTAAAAAAACCCGCGCGCCTTGCGGCAGCGCGGGTTGGCTCAATCAGGCCTGAAGGGTGCGACCAGTATTGCCTGCTGCTGCTTAGTGTTGATAAGCGCCGATGTCGAAGCCGACCGTCGCGTTGCGTACACGGCCGTCGATATCGGTCGCCGGCGCGTAGGTCGCGATGCCGCGGCCGATCACAGGCGAGCTGGCGCCTGGCTTGAAGTTGGGGAAGGCGGCGCTACGCGAGTAGCCGGCCAGCAGCGGGTCCGAGGTGATCGTGCTGGTGTGCTTCAGGCCATTGCGCAGCTGCCAGTTGTAGCTCGTGTTCTTGAACACCAGGTTGTTCTTGTAGGTGTTCCCGGTGCCGGTCTTGCCCTGCTCCGAGATGCCGTACTTGTTGTCGTACACGATGTTGTTGTGCACGTGCACGTTGTTCGCGCCAGCCGAGGTGAAGTAGTAGTTACCGCCGCCGACGATGATGCCGAAGACCGACGAGCTCACCGTGTTGTTGATGATCTTCAGGTTGGTCGCATCGTGCCACAGGTGGATCGCCGCCGAACCGACGCGGTAGACGACGTTGTTCTTGATCGTGCCCGAGGTGCTGTGATAGATGCCCTGGACATAGGTGCAGCCGGCAGGGCCGATGTCGTGCACGACGTTGCCGATGACGTCACCCATCACGCCCTTGTAATAGCTGTCGACGCCGATGGCCGAACCGCCGGCGCTGCTGCACGCGATGGTGTTGGCCGTGTGGTGTACGTGGTTGCCTTCGATGACGTTATACGAGCCGCCGGTGTAGATGCCGAGCGTCCACTTGGTGCCGCCGGCAAGCTTGCTGCCGTCGACTTCGAAGCCGATGATGCTGACGTAGTGGCCGCGGTTGTCCCATGCGGTCTTGTTGGTCGAATTCGTCGGCGGAACGATCTTGGCGCCCCACTTCGTGGTCGAGACCCAGTAGATGCGGCTGGCGGCGGTGCCGTTGGCCGTGGTCTTGAAGCCGCCGGCATAGGTGCCTGGAGCAACGAAGACGGTGGTGCCGGCGCGGGTGACGGCGCGCGCGGCGCGGGCCAGGGTCTTGAACGGGGCGGCCTTGGTGCCGGCGGCGGTGTCCGAGCCGGTTGGCGACACGTAGTAATTGAATGCGGTGGCTGGCAGGGTGGCGCTGGCGAGCACGCTTGGGGTCGCGCTCAGGTTGTCATAGCCAGACAGCGTGACCGAGGTGTGGGCGCTGGCGGTTCCGCCATAGACAGCACAGGCTGCGAGCAAAACGGTAGCGGTGTTACGAACGATTGCGTTGGTAGGAACTGCGAAACGGACTTGCTTTTTCATGAGGAAATTTCCTGAGCTAAAAATTGAATACGTAAGCTTTGAGGGGTGGAAACTGCCTAAGTTCAACTTTTTACAAAATAAATTTCCCGAAAGTATCATTTTTGCAAACATTATTTGTTGAAAGAAACAATCTTGAGCGAACAGCTTGCGTCCTCTGCCGCGCCCAAAAACAGCCGGGACGGCAGGCTTGCCCGCTGGGCAGCGGGCGCAAAAAAACCCGCGCGCCAGGCGGCTGCGCGGGTGCTGCCTGGTGCTGCCCAGGCAGCTTAGTGCTGATGAGCGCCGAGATCGATACCCGTCGTCGCGTTGCGCGGACGGCCCTCGATATCGGTCGGATGGGCATAGGTCGCGATGCCGCGTCCGATGACTGGCGAACTTGCGCTTGGCTTGAAATCCGGCAGCCAATGGGTACGCGAGTAACCGGCCAGCAGCGGGTCGGATGTGATGGTGCCGGAGTGCTTCAGGCCGTTGCGCAGCTGCCAGTTGTAGGTCGTGTTCTTGAACACCAGGTTGTTCTTGTACGTGTTGCTGGCGCCGGTTTTGCCCTGCTCCGAAATGCCGTACTTGTTGTCGTACACAATGTTGTTGTGCACGTGCACACCCGTGGCGCCACCGCTGGTGAAGTAGAAGTCGCCGCCGCCGACGATGATGCCGAACACCGACGCGCTCACGGTGTTGTTCGTGATCTTCACGTTCTTCGCGTCATGCCACAGGTGGATGGCCGCGGAACCGACCCGGGAGACCACGTTGTTCTTGATCGTGCCCGAAGTGCTGACGTAGATGCCCTGCACGTAAGTGCA
This sequence comes from Massilia sp., assembly GCA_028292765.1. Classification (GTDB taxonomy): domain Bacteria; phylum Pseudomonadota; class Gammaproteobacteria; order Burkholderiales; family Burkholderiaceae_D; genus Telluria. Next base: position 8,740 of record JAQGLR010000316.1, read on the forward strand.
GCCGGCGGGGCCGATGTCGTGCACGACGTTGCCGATCACGTCGCCCATGACACCCTTGTAATAGCTGTCGACGCCGATGGCCGAGCCGCCGGCGCTGCTGCAGGGAATCGTCCTGGCAATGTGGTGCACGCGGTTGCCCTCGATGACGCTGTACGAGCCGCCGGTATAGATGCCCAGGGTCCACTTGGTACCGGTACCGGTGTTCGCGCCGTCGACGTTGAAACCGACGATGCTCACGTAATTGCCCCGGTTGTCCCAGGCCGTCTTGTTGGTCGAACGGGCTGGAGGCACGATCTTCGCCCCCCACTTCGTGGTCGAGACCCAGTAGATGCGCGCCGACGCGGTACCGCTGGCGGTCGTCTTGAAGCCGCCCTCGTAGGTGCCCGGGGCAACAAACACCGTCGTGCCGGGACGCGTAGCGGCGCGCGCTGCGCGCGCAAGCGTCTTGAAAGGAGCCGCCCTGGTGCCGGCCGCGGTGTCCGAGCCGGTTGGGGAAACGTAGTAGTTATAGGTGGTGGCCGGCGTCGCCGCGTTACTGGCGGCATCCAACTTTGCGCTCGGCGCGTCCTGGCTGCCGTAGCCCGACAAGGCGAAACCGGTAGCGGCGCTGGCGCCGGCGGAGGCCAGCAGGAACGCGGCGGCGGCGGCGCTTCGGGTGAGTGCGCGTGGACGTACAGCTGAGGCGAAAGTAGTAAAGCGTTTCATCAATAGTTTCCTTACGTTAGTGCGAAATGCGAAAGGTTTGAGGGCTGGAAACTGCCTAAGTTCAATGTTCTGCCGATATTATTTCTGCGGAGTAGCATTGTCACAAATGTTGTTTTCTATGAGAAACAGCCGTTTACGCCACGATCCGGTGCCCATGAGGCCGTAAGCCGGCCGGCGCGAAAGCCGGGCCGTGCGCCCGACTGGCGTAAAAAAGCCCGCGCGCCTTGCGGCTGCGCGGGTTTCCTCGATCGAAGCTGGAAGCCGCGATCAGTGTTGCCCAGTTCTGCTCAGTCCTGCTTGGTACTGCTCAGTCGTGCTTAGTGCTGATAGGCGCCGATGTCGACACCGGTCTTCGCGTTGCGTACACGGCCGTCGATATCGGTCGCCGGTGCGTAGGTCGCGCTGCCGCGGCCGATCAGGGGCGAGCTGGCGCCTGGCTTGAAGTTGGGGAAGGCGGCGCTACGCGAGTAGCCGGCCAGCAGCGGGTCCGAGGTGATCGTGCTGGTGTGCTTCAGGCC
>JAQGLR010000361.1 GCA_028292765.1 Massilia sp.
TTGCTTTTCACTAATACTATGAGTATGGCAGGGACCGGGGGCTGGGTTGCGCAGCCGGCGAGGGCGGCCAGCACCAGAACCAGGGGGACGTGACGCATGGATGGGGTCTCCTTTATTTAGTTGCAAGACGCTAACGCGGGCAGGACCGTTTTGACAATGAATATTTGTAGCCCGGCCATAAAACCGTGTTGTGCCCGTAAAACATTCCTTCAAGTTATGGACGGGGGATCACAAGTAATTTTCCAGATATTTGCTTTTCACTAATACTATGAGTATGGCAGGGACCGCCTGCCGACTGCATGACCCCATGCCTATATCCAGGAGAGAGATAATGTTCAAACAGAAGCCGCTGGCAGCCGCCGTTTCGATGGCGCTGTGGAGCCTGGCCGCCTTGCCGGCCATGGCACAGACCGCGGATGCCGAAGCGCCGATGCAGACCGTCGAGGTGACGGGTATCCGCGCCTCGATGGCCAAGTCGCTCAACGTCAAGAAGAACGCCAGCGCCAACGTCGAGGTCATCACGGCCGAAGACGTGGGCAAGATGCCGGACAAGAACCTGGCCGACTCGCTCCAGCGCCTCGCCGGCGTGGCCGTGCGTACCGACTACGACGAAGCCGAAAAAGTGTCGATGCGCGGTACGAACGCCGACATGACCCTGATCATCTTCAACGGCCACACCGTTTCCGGCGGCGACTGGTATGTTGCCGACCAGTTGTCCAGCAGCCGCTCGACCAGCCTGTCGCTGATGCCATCGCACGTGCTGAACCAGGCGCTGGTATACAAGACCTCGCAGGCGAACCTCGTCGACGGCGGCCTGGCCGGCACCATCAACGTCACCACCCGCAAGCCCCTGTCGCAAAAAGAACGTTTCGGCGGCATCATCAGCGGCGGCGTCAGCTATGCCGAACTGCCGGGCAAGGCAGGTCCGGACTTCAACGCCACCTTCAACTGGAAGAACGAAGCCGGCACCTTCGGCATCATCGCCCAGGGCTTCGCCGAAAAGCGCTATGTGCGCCGCGATTCGGCTTCGCGCTTCGCCTATTCCGGCGGCAGCGGCTGGGACGTCATCAACACCTCGACCATGCTGGGCATTACCGACGCGTCGCTGGCCGGCACCGGCTACAAAGCCGCCGACCTGAACGGCGTGCGTATTCCTGGCTCGATGAGCACGGAATTCGTCGAAAGCGTGCGCGACCGCAAAGGCGGCATGTTCTCGGCCCAGTACAAGCCGACCAACGACCTCGACATGACGCTGACCGGCTTCCACTCGGGCATGAAGGCGAACAACTTCGGCCGCCTGAACGCCGGCGCGATGTTCAGCATGCTGCGCGGCTTCGGCGGCGTCCAGGGCGGCGCCACGCCGACCTCGTCGAATGGCCAGCGTGTCTACGCGCAGATCAGGAACCCGGTGATCGTCAACGAAACGACGATCTATGGCGACCAGTTGCGCGTGCTGAAAAGCGCGGACATCCTGTACCCTGCCGGCACCACGCCACAGTACATCGGCGAGACCGAAGGCGCCTACCGCGACGGCGCGGCATCGAGCAGCGCCTTCCTCGACTTCGACGCCAAATACCGCGTCACCCCGGACCTGACCGTCAAGACCCTGTTCTCGACCACGAAAGGCGTCGGCAAGACCGGCCTCGACCAGGGCCTGACCTATACCCGCTACGGCACCGGCGTCTCCTACGCGCTGGGCAGCCTGCGCGATGCGCCTTTCGTCCAGTACCACGGCACCGGCCCGAACGTACCCGGCCGCAATGCCGACGGCAGCGGCTTTGTCCTGAGCGGCCGCGCCGCGTCGGGCGTGAAGACGACCGACAAGGAAAACAGCCTGCAGTTCGACGCCGAGTACCGTCTCGACAAGGGCTTGTTCCAGTCGCTGGAAACGGGCGTGCGCTACGCCGACCACCGCCGCGAGAGCGCGCGTCGTTTCCCGCAGCTGCGCGCCTCGAACTTCAACATCAATGCGCCGAGCAGCGCCGACAGCTTCATCGCGTATCCGTCGGACTTCGGCGAGGGCCTGGACGGCCCGGCCGGCTGGGACAACACCAGCTGGACCCTGACCCCGGAAGCGCTGAAGGCCTATTTCAATGCCAACAGCAAGGAGACCTCGCCTGACTGGGAGCGCCGCGCTGCAAGCGAACTCGACATGCGCGAACGCCAGAGCGCCGCCTATGTGATGGCGAACCTGGAATCGGGCCGCCTGTCCGGTAACGTCGGCCTGCGCTTCGTTCGCACCCGGGTCAACGCGCAGATCCCGATGCCGCTCCAGGCCGGCGTCTGCGCCCGCTCGGCCCCGGGCCAGGCGGCGATTCCTTGCGCTGCCTTCCCGAATGCGCTGACCACGGTCGGCGAGGGCGTGCAGCTGTACGACGACGTGCCGTTCAACCCGCTTGCCGGTGTCGTGTACCAGAAGCTGCCGACCGACAAGACCTTCAACAACGTCCTGCCAAGCCTGAACCTGCGCTACGAGCTGACGAGCGACATGATCGCCCGCTTCGGTGCGAGCAAGACCATCGGCCGCCAGAACTACAACCTGCTGGGCGCGGGCTATACCGGCGCGGCCTGCCTCGAGAGTGCCTGCACCGTCAACGGCCCGAATCCGAACCTCGAGCCGCTGACCGCGAACAACGTCGACGCGTCGTGGGCATGGTATTTCGCGCGCCGCTCGATGGTGGCCGTGAACGTGTTCTACTCGAAGATCACGGGTTATCCGCGCACCGGCGTGGCCGGCGCCGACACGGTCGTCCTGGTCGACCCGCGCGACAGCATCGTCAAGACCTTTGCCGTCAACTCGTCGGGCCAGCAGGGTGCGCGCATCGCCGGCATCGAGCTGTCGTACGAGCAGCCTTTCGGGAACAGCCCGTTCGGCTTCACCTCGAACCTGAGCCGCGCCAGGACCCGTGTCGACGACGGCCGTCCGATGACCGGCGCTTCCGAGTACGCGGCCAACCTGGGCGGCTACTTCGAAAACGACCGCGCGTCGGCCCGCCTGGTGGCGAACTACCGCAGCGAGTACGTCAACACCTCGACCGCTCCTGCGCCAACCGCGACCAACAACAAGTCGCCGGTTGCCGGCATCATGATGTTCGCCGCGCCGACGATGGCCGCCCCGGTGACGACGCTCGCCTTCAACGCCAGCTACAACATCTCGCCGAACCTGATCCTCTCGTTCGACGCGACCAACCTGACCAACGTGAAGCGCGCCTACTATCGCTACAGCGAAGAAGAGCAGCAGAAGCTGGACGTCAGCGGCCGCCAGTTCTACCTGAACCTGAAGTACAAGTTCTGATCGGCCTGATGGCATGACGCAAAGGGGAGCTCCGGCTCCCCTTTTTCATGTGCGCCCAGCATGGGCGCACTCTTGCGGGTGCAAGTCCCGCCGCGAGCTGACCACAGCGAGCGAAGTGAAGCGCAACTGCGAGCCGATGAACAAGAATCGGATAGAAGGCGCTGCCAGGCAGGG
>JAQGLR010000393.1 GCA_028292765.1 Massilia sp.
CCTGCGCGCGCGCCTGTCGTCGGCGCTGGACGCCGGCATCGACGGCATCACCATGTCGGCCGGCCTGCACCTCGGTTCCTTCGAGCTGATCAAGGACCACCCGCGCTTCCGCGAAGCCAAGCTGGGCATCATCGTGTCCTCGGTACGCGCGCTGCAACTGTTCCTGCGCAAGGTGGCGAAACTGAACCGCCCGCCCGACTTCATCATCGTCGAGGGTCCGCTGGCCGGCGGCCACCTCGGCTTCGGCTTCGACTGGAAGAACTACGACCTGCACCTGATCATCGACGAGATCCTCGCCTACATGCGCCAGGAGAACATCGATATCCCGCTGATCGCGGCCGGCGGCGTGTTCACCGGTTCGGACGCGGTGGCCTTCCTCGAAAAAGGCGTGGGCGGCGTGCAGGTGGCGACCCGTTTCACCGTCACCCACGAGTGCGGCATGCCCGACAGCGTCAAGCAGGAATACTTCCGCGCCAGCGAGGAAGACATCATCGTCAACGGCATCTCGCCGACCGGCTACCCGATGCGCATGCTGAAAAGCACGCCGGCGATCGGTTCGGGCATCCGTCCTGGTTGCGAATCGTATGGCTACCTGCTGGACGCCACCGGCAACTGCGCCTACATCAACTCGTACAACCGCGAAGTGCTCGCCAATCCCGAGGTCAAGAATCCGCCGGTGCTGGACAAGACCTGCCTGTGCACGCACATGCGCAACTTCAATTGCTGGACCTGCGGCCACTACACCTACCGCCTGAAGGACACGACCCATAAACTGGCCGACGGCAACTACCAGATCCTGAGCGCCGAGCATGTGTTCAAGGACTACCAGTTCAGCGTCGGCAACGAAATCGCCCTGCCGCCACTCTCGGCAGGCGCGGCGGCGTAAGCTCGTCATTCAAGGCAATTACCACCGCTGCGGTGGCGAAAACCACTCCCCTGGAGTGGTTTTCCTGTTTTTACACATACGCGACACGACTGCGGGAACGGGTGTACGCTTAGCGAGTCCAACTGAGGTTGCCCATCGTCTGAAAGGCGCCCAGCATGACCACGTCCGTACCGACTGCCCGTGCCGCGTTCCTGCTCGACGAGGCTGGCAACATCGCGGCCTGGAACAGTTCCTGCGAGCACCTGCTCGGGTTCACGGCCAGTGCCGTGATCGGCCAGTCGCTCGCCCCCTTGCTCATCGGTACCGACCCGCACGACAGCCAGGAACGCTGGCAGGGCCTGGTGGAAAACCACGGCCGGACCAACCCGGTCGTGCTGCGCCATGCGGACGGCGGCACCATCAATGCCGAGCTCACGCTCCAGCCCCAGACCGGGCCCGATGGGACCACGCGCTTCTGGGTCGCCGCCATCGACAACGTCCATGACGAGGCCACGCCCGAGTCGGTGCTGGTCGGGCGCACTCCGCTCGCGCGGCTCGTCGACGTCCTGCCCGGCACCTTCTATGCGCTCAACCGCGAAGGCCGCTTCGTGCTGTGGAACTACAACCACGAGCGCATCACCGGGCTCACTCCCGAGGAAACCGGCTCCACCAACGCCCTCGAACTGTTCGACCTGCAAACCCGGCCCCTGGTTGCCGACAAGATCCGCCGCGTGTTCGAAGACGACGAGGAAGTCCAGTTCGAAGCCGATGTCGTCTCCCGCAGCGGCCATGAAACGCCGATGCTGTTGTGCGGCTCGCGCATCGACTGCAATGGCGGGCAATACCTGTTCGGCATGGGACTCGACATCTCCGAGCTGCGCCGCCAGCAAGGCGCCCTGCGCCTGCGCGAGCGCGCCCTGCATGCCGCCAACAACGGCATCGTCATCACCCGCATCGACGGGCCCGACTGCCCGATCGACTACGTCAACCCGGCCTTCGAGCGCATCAGCGGCTATCCGGCCAGGGAAGTCATGGGGCGCGACTCGCGCTTCATGGCGGCGCCCGGCATGGATGCCAACGAACGCGCCCGCGTGCACGACGCGATCGTCGCGCGCAAGCCGGTCAACGTGGTGTTTCGCAACCTGCGCAAGAATGGCGAGCTGTTCTGGAACGACCTGAGCATCACGCCGGTGCTCGACGACCATGGCGAGGCCACCCATTTCATCGGCATCATCATGGACGTGACCGCGACCAAGCAGCGCACGGCCCACCTCGAGCACGAGGTCAACCATGACGCCCTGACCGGCCTGGCCAACCGCAACCTGCTGTGGGACCGGCTCGAGCATGCACTGCACCTGTCGCAGCGCCAGAAGTCGCTGGTCGCCGTCGTGCTGATCGACCTGAACAACTTCAAGAACATCAACGACAGTTTCGGCCACGAAGCGGGCGACGTCGTGCTGAAGGTGGTGGCGCGGCGCCTGCAGGCGTCGGTGCGCGACAGCGATACGGTAGCGCGGCTGTCCGGCGACGAATTCGTGCTGGTGCTGGTCAACCAGCCGTCACTGCGCTTCACGCTGCGCATGATCGAGCGCCTGCGCCAGGGCCTGACGCAGCCGGTCTCGTTCATGCACAAGGAAATTGTCGTCGGCGCCAGCCTGGGCGTGTCGGTGTATCCGCACGATGGCGTCACGGCTGCCGACCTGATCCGTGCGGCCGACGTCGCGATGTACCACGCCAAGGCGACCGGGCGCGACGAGGTCCATTTCTTCTCCACCGACATGAAGTCGACCACCGAAGCGCGCCATGAACTCGACTCCGGCATGTCGCACGCGGTCGAGCGCAACGAATTGTTCGTCCTGTACCAGCCCTCGATCGAGGCGCGCAGCGGGCGCGTGAAATGCTTCGAAGCCCTGCTGCGCTGGCGCCATCCCGTGCACGGCGTGCTGCTGCCCTCCTCCTTCCTGCAGGAAGCCGAGGAGAACGGGCGCATTGTCCAGTTCGGCGCCTGGGTGCTCGACCAGGCTTGCGCCTTCCTGCGCGACCTGAAGGAACTCGGCATTACCGACGTGCCGGTCGCGGTGAATGTCTCGGCGCGCGAGTATGGCCAGCAAGACTTCGTCTCCGGCATCGCCGCGCGCCTGGAGCAATACGGCCTGGCGCCGGACAGCCTGCAAATCGAGCTGCGCGAAGAAACCCTGATCCGCAATCCCGGCCAGGTGCGCGACCTGGCAAGCCAGCTGCGCCAGCTTGGCCTGACGCTGTCGGTCGACGAATTCGGCCACGGCATCTCCGACCTCGGCTTCCTGCGCGAGCTGTTCGTGGGGCAGCTGAAGCTGGCCAAGGAAGCGGTCCATGCGATCGCGGCCGACGATCCCGACGGCGGCGAAGGCAGCACCATGGCGCGCACCCTGATCGATATCGGCCACAACCTGAAAATGCCCGTCATCGGCGAAGCGGTCGAAACACGCGCGCAGATGGAGTTCCTCACGTCGCACGGCTGCGACGCGCTGCAGGGCATGCTGTTCAGCGAACCAATGGCGCCGGAAGCGGCGCGCGAGATGGTGCGCGACCGGCTGCCGGCGTGAGGGGTGCTTACGCCATCGGGGCGGTCACGCGGCGCCTCCTGGCGGCGACGAAGTGGCCCCGTGTCCAGGCCAGCCGCAAGAACCAGCCGCCCACGAGCACCAGGCTCAGCAGGGTCAGTATCGAGGCCTCGAGCCCGAAACTGCCGCCACTGATCCAGTCCGGGCCGGTCAGATTCCCGACCAGCAAGCCCTTGCTCTCGTGCCCGGACACCGCGCTCGAAAAGATCGAGCCCAGCGTGTAGTTCCAGGCGACGTGGATGCCGATGCACAGCCACAGGCGGCGCGTGACCATGTAGGCGGCGGCAAAAAAGGCGCCGGCGGCCACCGTGATGCCGATCGCAAGGATCCCCGCCCCTTCGTTCGGCAGGTGGACCAGCCCGAACAGCAGCGCGGAGATGGCGATCGCAGGCCAGCTGCCGAGGGACTCCTCGGTGATCCGGAAAACGATACCGCGCCCTATCACCTCCTCGAGTACGCCGACCAGGAGCATGACCGCCAGCGGCTGGACGAACTGCATGGTCCAGGCATTCATCCCGCTTACTTGGTAATAGCCCAGCGCATACAGGATGCCGACCTGGGCTGCCACCATGGCGGCGCCAATCGCGAGGCCGACGCCCAACTCGGGTAGCGCGCGGCTGGGCGACAACTCGGTTGCCGCCCGTTTTTCCACATGGCGGACATACGCGCCATAGGTCAACAGGACCGCAATCGCGGCCAGCACCTGGGGCCAGATGATGCGCGCCTCCTGGCCTGCTACCGCTCTGGCCAGCGCCAGCATGAGCTTGGCCGTCGCCACGGCGAGCACGGTCGCCATGACGATCTTCACCAGGGGAAAGCGCAGCAGCCGCCCTCCCCGGCCCTGCGCAGCCTGCGTGGCGTCGGGCACTGTTGTCATGTCTTTTCTCCCTTGCGTTGTGTGGAATGGAGGCGCGCCCGGGCTTCGCTGATGCGCGCATGGAAAGGCTTGTCCTGCAGTGCTGCAATCGCCTCGGCCAGGCAGCTTGACAAGGGCGTGGCCAGTTGCGCATCGAGGTCGTCGGCCGCCGCCTTCGTCGCCGCCCAGCAGGCCTCCAGGGCCGGCAGCAGGTCCTTGCCCTGCGCGCTGAGGGCGACGCGCCGCTGGCGGCCATCGGCGCCCGCTTCGACGACCACCAGCCCTTCCTTCTTCATCAGGTTCACCGTCTGCGTCGCCGCCGGCTGGGTGATGCCGGCCGCCGCCGCGATCTCGCCGATGGATGCGCTGTCCGTGGCCTGCAGCGCACGCATGATGGGCGTATAGCGCGGGCGGTAGGCGAGGCCGGCGTCCTTGTATTGCTGCGCCACATCGCCGTCGAGCAGGTCGATCAGGTGGCGCAACTGGGTTCCGAGTCCTTGTTTCATGTTCAAATACTAGCACCATTTATATAAGTGCTTATGTATTTTTTAAAAATGCAGCACTGCTGCATGGAAGATCAGGTTCATTCCAGCGAGAACCCGAGTCGGTCGATGGTTCCGGAGGCGTCCAGTACCAGCGACAGGATGATCGCCTCGTCCCTGAAGCTGAAGCGATAGCGGAAATGCTTGCTGTCGCCGTCGCTGCTGCGCGCGAGCAGTTCGACGCTGCCGAGCGCTCCAGCGCCATTGATCTCATCGGCGATAATCTTGATCCACTGGGGCGTAAAGCGCTTGCGCTCCGATTCGGACAAGCCTGCAGGCATCTTGTGGCCCGCGAGCTGGCGGACCGCTTCGTTTGCCCGTGCGGTGACCTCGGGATCGATGTCGCTGATCGCCCTGGGCCGGACCAGCGCCAGGGCTGGCACATAGTGGGCCGCGATCATGTCGGCGATCTTGCCTTGCCGCGCATTCCTGGAGTTCGCCAGGACAATGACTGTCAACTTGTCGTCGACGTAACGGTTGATGATGCTTTTAAAGCCCTGCCAGGCGCCGCCATGCAGGAGCGTCCGGCGGCCGTTGTGGGTGCCGACGTACCACCCGAAGCCATATGGCCCGGCGCTCCCGTCAGCCAGGCGGGGTGCGGTAAAGCTGGCTGCGCGCAGCGGCGCATTCAGGATCCTGTCGCTGTCGAGCGCCCGGTCCCATAAGGCCAGGTCACGCGCGGTCAGGTAGATCGCGCCGTCTGCCGTCATGTTCAGACTCGGGGACACCCAGTCCTGGTTTTTCAGCTTTTCATCTGCCCACTCGTATCCCGCCGCCCGATGGGGGACGATATCCGCTTCGCTGATTACTCTGGCTCCCATCCCGAGCGGTGCGAAAATGCGCTCGCGGACTTGGTCGCCCCAGAACTTGCCGCCAACTTTGTTGCAGATGAAACCGAGCAGGTGGTAGCCCATATTGCTGTAAGTGAAGCGCTCTCCAGGGCGGAACAGCAAAGGAAGCGTCGCCTCGAGCGCGATAAGTTCCTCATCTGTGTAGTCTTTCCGAAGATCGATCTTCTGGTAAGGATCTCCAAGACCAGCGGTATGGGTAAGGAGATGGCGAATCGTGATCCCCTCCCAGGCTTTCGGCGTGTTTTCAAGATAGCGGGAAACAGGATCATCCAGCTTGAGCTTGCCGTCTTCGACGAGCAGCAGCACAAGGGCTGCAGTGAATGTCTTGCCGACCGACCCGGACTGGAAAACGGTTTGCGGTGTCACCGGAACGCCGTGCTCGACGTTCGCGAGGCCATATCCCTTTTCGCGGACGATCCTGCCGTCCTTGATAACGACAACACCGATACCGGGCACATGGCGCCGCGCCATCTCCCGCATGATCGCATCGTCAAGCCGATCAGCGCTGACGGGTGTGGAAAAAAAGCCTGCCATCAATACAAGAAGAAAACGAAAGCGCATGTCCCATCCATTCAAAGTGAAGCCGCGGTGCCCAGGCGCCTTCAATCAAGCTTCGCTCGTGATGCGGTGGACGAGCGCCCCCGGCACATCCACGGCCATGTCGTTCGATACCTGGCAGGTGCCGGCGTTTTCATGCCCGCCGCCATATTCGAGCATCAGCGCGCCGATGTTCGTGTTCGACCTGCGGTTCAGGATCGATTTGCCGGTCGCGAACACCGTGTTCTGGTTTTTCAGGCCCCACAGCACGTGGATCGATTCGGAACGAAGGACATCGGCACACCCTTTCATGGAACGATTGCTGGGGACGTAGATCGATCATACCGTGCAAAGTTTCCCATTGTCAGTTTTTATACGGAGTGTTGGCGGCTGACGCGCAACCCATGGCGCGCCTGCCTGCATTCCACGCCCCGCTTCCTGCAGGCTGTCGCAAAACGCGTGCCCGATCCGGGGCGGCAGGGGTAAAGTTGCAACGTTCCAATATTTCGGCACCACGTTGCGGGGACGCGGTACACTCGCTCCGCCCACGAATCGACGACCAGACCCTGACCATGCAAGCCCGTAGCTCCACCCACCACCATTTTGCCGGCGTCCTGACGTCGCTGTACCGCGCCTTCGACGCGGTCGCGACCTGGGTGACCCAGCTGTCGTGGTGGATGTTTTTCCTGTTCGCGGCGCTGATGCTGATCGCGGGTGCGATCCTGCAGGACATCCTGTTCGCCGGCAGCGACGCCGACATCGCCGCCGCCGAGCGCGCCGCGCGCCGCGCGCAGACCAGCATCGTGATCGACGACAGCGGCATCCGCTTCAACCCTCGCAACAAGCCGCGCCACCCGGCGCCGGAAATCCCGCCGCATCCGCCAGTCCCGCCAGTCGCGCCCGTCCCGCCAGGCGTGCCGGAGGCGCTGCCGGCGAACGCACCCGCGAACCCACCCGATTCCGCGCTCCCAAAAGGGATGCCTGCGAACGGCGAGGGAGTCCACATCGAACTGCCGCCGCAGATCGCCGAAGAGCTGTCGGTCGCCATCGAGGGCGCGGTCGACGATGCGGCCGAGGCGAAAGTGTCGCGTTATCACAAACAGGCATCGACCTGGTTCACCAGCTTCGTGCTGCTGCTGGTGCTGACCCTGTTCGGCATCAAGGCCCTGATGGGTGGAAAAAAACGCGCCGAACAACAGACGCGGAGCGCGAATGCCGCCGCCGAGCGCGAGTCGATGCAGCGCCAGCTGTCGGAGGCGAAGATGCAGATGATGCAGGCCCAGGTCGAGCCGCACTTCCTGTTCAACACGTTGGCCTCGGTCGAACACCTGATCCAGGTCGACCCGCCGCGCGCCTCGGCCATGCAGCGCAGCCTGATCCAGTACCTGCGCGCGGTCCTGCCGCAGATGCGCGACAACACGCTCGTCACCAACCTCGGGCGCGAAGTGGACATGGTGACGGCCTACCTGG
>JAQGLR010000402.1 GCA_028292765.1 Massilia sp.
GGCGCGCGCGCTGCGCAGGAACACGCTCACCACCAGCACCACCAGCAGGATCGAGAGGATCAGCGTGAATTCGATTTCGTGCAGCGAGGAGCGGATCGAGTTGGTGCGGTCGGAGGCCACCTGCAGCTTCACGTCCCCCGGCAGTTGGGCCTGCAAGGAAGGCAGCAGCGCGCGCACGCCGTCGACCGTCTCGATCACGTTCGCCGCCGGCTGGCGCGTGATCAGCACGACCACCGCCGGTTCGCCGTTGAACAGGCCCAGGGTGTTGATGTTTTCCGGGCCGTCGATGACCTCGGCCACGTCCTGCAGGCGGATCGCCGCGCCGCCGCGCCAGGCGACGATCAGGCCCCGGTAGTCGGCGGCGGTACGGCCATTCGTCGGCGTATCGGCCTGCGAGTAAATCTGCAGGCGGTTGCCCTTGCCTTCAATTGCGCCCTTCGGGCGGTTCGGGTTGCTCGACTGGATGGCGGCGCGCACGTCTTCGGCCGAGACGCCATAGCGGTTCAGCGCGTACGGCTGCAGTTCGACCCGCACCGCCGGCAGCGAGCCGCCGCCGATTTCCACTTCGCCCACGCCCGGCACCTGGGCCAGGCGCTGCTGCACGATGTTCGATACCGCGTTGTAGATCTGGCTCGGGCTGCGCGTTGGCGAGGTGAGCGCGAGGATGATGACCGGCGCATCCGACGGGTTGGCCTTGCGGTAGGTCGGGTTGCTGCGCAAGGTGGCGGGCAAGTCTGCCCGGGCGGCGTTGATCGCGGCCTGCACTTCGCGCGCGGCCGAGTCGATCTTGCGGTTCAGGTCGAACTGGAGGCTGACGCGGGTCGAGCCGCTGCCCGAGTTCGAGGTCATTTCGTTGACGCCGGCGATCACGCCCAATCTTCGCTCGAGCGGCGTCGCGACGCTGCTGGCCATCGTTTCCGGGCTCGCCCCCGGCAGCGAGGCCGACACCGAGATCGTCGGGAAGTCGACCTGCGGCAGCGGCGACACCGGCAGCACGAAAAAGGCGGCGATGCCCGCCAGCGCCAGCCCGAGCGTCAGGAGCACGGTCGCGATCGGGCGCTGGACGAAGGGTTTACTCAGGTTCATGCGCCAAGCTCGCGCGGTTTGGACGGGGCTTTACCGCTCCAGCGGCGCGAGGTGCGGTCAAAGGCCAGGTAGATCACCGGGGTCGTGAACAGCGTGAGCAGCTGGCTGAGGATCAGGCCACCGAAGATAGCCAAACCCAGGGGACGCCGCAGTTCGGCGCCCTCGCCCCAGCCGAGCATCAGCGGCACGGCGGCGAACAGCGCGGCCAGCGTCGTCATCAGGATCGGGCGGAAGCGCAGCAGCGCAGCCTGGCGGATGGCCTCGAGCGGCGTCTTGCCCTGGTCGCGCTCGGCCTCGATCGCGAAGTCGATCATCATGATCGCGTTCTTTTTGACGATGCCGATCAGGAGGATGATGCCGATGATGCCGATCACGCCCAGGCCCTGCCCCGTGATCCACAGCGCCAGCAGCGCGCCCACGCCGGCCGAGGGCAGCGTCGAGAGGATCGTGAGCGGGTGGATGTAGCTCTCGTAGAGCACGCCTAGCACGATATACACGCAGACCACGGCGGCCAGGATCAGCCAGAGCTGGTCGGACAGCGAGTTCTCATACGCGCCGGACGCGCCGAGGAAGCTCAAGGTGACCGATGGCGGCAGCTTGATGTCGACGGCGGCGGCGCGGATGGCGTCCACAGCCTGGCCGAGCGAGGTGCCGGGCGTCGTGTCGAAGCCGATGGTGGTGGCCGGGTATTGCGCCACGTGCGTCACCTGCAGCGGCGCTTCTTCTTCGCGGATGGTGGCCACCGCCGACAGTGGCGTCGTCTGGCCGGAACTGGTGCGCAGTGGCAGGCGGCCGAGGCTGGCGAGCGACATCGCTTCGTCCTGCCGGGCTTCGAGGATCACGCGGTACTGGTTGGTCTCGGTGAAGATGGTCGAGACGATGCGCTGGCCGAAGGCGCTGTAGAGGGCGTCGTCGATCGCGGACGCCGTCACGCCCAGGCGCGAGGCGGTGTCGCGGTCGATATGGACCACGGCGGCGGTGCCGACCGCGCCGGCGTCGGTCGTCACGTTGCGCAGCTGCTTCTGCCCGGCCATGCGCGCGACCAGCTTCTTCGCCCAGGCGACGACGGTGGCGTTGTCGGCGCCTTCGAGCGACACGCGGTACTGGGTCGGGCCGCTTTCGGCGTCGATCGTCAGGTCTTGCGTGGGCTGCAGGTAGAGCGTGACGCCGGCGACGCGCGCCACGCGGTTCTTCAGGCGCGTCATGATCTCGTCCGGGTCGCCATCGCGCTCCGGCTTCAGGTTGATCAGCATGGTGCCGGTGTGGAGCATCGTGCTGTTGGCGGCATCCACGCCGACATTCGAGGCCAGCGACTCCACCGCCGGGTCCTGCAGGATCGCCCTGGCCGCCGCCTGCTGCATTTCCGCCATGCGCGCATACGAAATCGCCTGGCGCGCCTCGACGCGGGCCTGGAGCTGGCCGGTGTCCTGGGTCGGGAACAGGCCTTTCGGAATGAAGATCCACAGGAGCGCGGTGAGCGCCAGCGTGCCGACCGCCACGATCAGGGTCAGCCCCTGGCGCGCCAGCACCCAGTCCAGGCCGCGGTCGTACTTGTGGATCACCCGGTCGAAGAAAGCCTGGGTCTTTTGCGCCCATTTGCCCGGCTTTTCTTCTTCGTGGCTGCGCAGCCAGCGCGCCGACATCATCGGCACCAGCGTGAGCGACACCAGGCCGGAAATCAGGATCGTGATCGCCAGGGTCACCGCGAATTCGCGGAACAGGCGGCCGACGACGTCGCCCATGAACAGCAGCGGAATCAGGACCGCGATCAGCGAGACCGTCAGCGAGATGATGGTAAAGCCGATCTGCTCGGCGCCCTTGATGGCGGCGGCCATCGGCTTTTCGCCCTCTTCGATATGGCGCGAGATGTTCTCGATCATGACGATGGCGTCGTCGACCACGAAGCCGGTCGCAATCGTCAGCGCCATCAGCGACAGGTTGTTCAGGCTGTAGCCGAGCAGGTACATGATGCCGAAGGTGCCGATCAGCGAGATCGGCACCGCGAGGCTGGCAATGATGGTCGCGCGCACGCTGTGCAGGAAAGCGAAGATCACCAGCACCACCAGCACCACGGCCAGCAGCAGTTCGAGCTGCACGTGATGGACCGAGGCGCGGATGCCGGTGGTGCGGTCGCTCAGCACGTCGAGCCGCAGCGCGCTTGGTAAGCCGGCCTGGAGTTCCGGCAGGCGCTCCTTGATGGCGTCCACGGTGGCGATCACGTTCGCGCCCGGCTGGCGCTGGACGTTGAGGATGATGGCGGGCTTCAGGTTGGCCCAGGCGCCGAGGCGCACGTTCTCGGCGCTGTCGACCACGCGCGCGACGTTTTCCAGCCGCACCGGGGCGCCGTTGCGGTACGCGACGATCAGGTTTTTATAGTCTTCGACCGCCACCAGCTGGTCGTTGGCGTTGATCGCATAGGCCCGCGTCGGGCCGTCGAAGCTGCCCTTGGCGCTGTTGGCGTTGGCGGCGGTGATGGCGGTGCGCAGCGAATCGAGCCCGAGGCCATGCGAGGCCAGCGCCTCGGTATCGGCCTGGATGCGCACCGCGGGGCGCTGGCCGCCCGAGAGCGATACCTGCCCCACGCCCGAGACCTGGCTGATTTTCAAGGCCAGGCGGGTGTTCACCAGGTTCTGCACTTCGGTGAGCGGGATCGTGTCGGAGGTGATCGCCAGGGTCAGCACCGGCGCGTCGGCCGGGTTGACCTTGGCGTAGACCGGCGGCGCGGGCAGGTCGGCCGGCAGCAGCGAACCGCCGGCGTTGATCGCGGCCTGCACTTCCTGCTCGGCGACGTCGAGCGTCTGGCCGAGGCCGAACTGGAGCGTGATGACCGACACGCCGGCGGCGCTGGTGGAACTCATGCGCGCCAGGCCCGACATCTGGCCGAACTGGCGTTCCAGCGGCGCCGTCACGGTGCGCGACATGACTTCCGGGCTGGCGCCGGGGTACAAGGTCTGAACCTGGATGGTCGGGAAGTCGACCTGCGGCAGCGCCGACAGCGGCAGGAATTTGTAGCCCACCAGGCCGGCCAGCACGATGGCCAGCATCAGCAGGGCCGTGGCGACCGGGCGCTGGATGAATGGGCCGGATGGGCTCATGGGCGTACCTCGCTCCCTGCGATGAACATCATTGCGCGGCTCCCTCGCGCTGGCGACGGGGGCGTTCGCCCGCCCCACCCTGCGCCGGACGATCGCCCGGCAGCGTCACCTTCGCTCCATCCTTCAGGCGGTCGGCCCCTTCGGTAATCACCCGCTCGCCCGCCTTCAAGCCCGTCTTCACCTCGACCCGGTCCGCGGTGGCCTGCCCGCGCGTGACGGGACGCAGCGACACCGTGCGCGCCTGCTCGTTGAGCACGTACACGAAGTCGCCGTTGGCGCCATGGCGCAGGGCATTCACGGGCACCACGACGGCGTCCTCGATCGTGCGCACCTGCAGGCGCAGGTTGACGAACTGGCTCGGGAACAGTTTGTTGTCGGTGTTCTCGAAGCGCGCCTTGGCGCGCACGGTGCCGGTCTGCACGTCGACCTGGTTGTCGAGGGCGGCGAAGCGGCCGCTGGCGAGCGTGGTGCTGCGGGTGCGGTCGAGGGCCGTGGCCGGCAGCTTCGCGTTCTCGGCGATGCGGCCCTGCAGTTCCGGCACCTGGTCTTGCGGCACCGCGAATTCGACGTCGATCGGCGAAAACTGGGTAATCACCGCGATGCCGTTCGCATCATTGCTGCCCACCAGGTTGCCGATGTCCACCGTGCGCAGGCCGACCCGGCCGGCAATAGGCGCCTTGACCTGGGTATAAGCCAAGTTAAGACGAGCCAGGTTTTCGGCCGCGGTGTCGGTCTTGACCGTCGCCTGGAGCTGCTTCACCAGCGCCGCTTGCGTGTCCACTTCCTGGCGCGCGATCGAGTCTTGCGCGAGCAGCGTTTGATAGCGCGACAGCAGCAGGCGCGCGTTCTCGAGCTGGGCTTCGTCGCGCTGGCGCTGTCCGGTCGCCTGCAGCAGCGCGATTTCGGACGAGCGCGGGTCGATCGTCGCCAGCACTTGTCCGGCGCGGACCAATTGCCCTTCGGTGAAGTTGATCTTTTGCAGCACGCCGGACACCTGCGGCCGCACGGTCGCGACCGCGGCCGGCGTCACGGTGCCGAGCGCCTCGAGCGTGACCGGGATGTCGACCTGCTCGGCGGTCGCCACGCCGACCGTGGTGGCGGGCGCGCCGCG
>JAQGLR010000365.1 GCA_028292765.1 Massilia sp.
GCCGCGCGCCTGCACTTCGTCGATGCGCGCAGCATAGGGCAGCGCGGGCAGGTCGACGCCCCACAGCGCCGCGAGGATGGGCCAGAAATGGTTGCGCGGATGGGCGTAGTACTGCTGCATCTTCAAAGACATCACACCGGGAAAGCTGCCGAGCACCAGCAGGCGCGTGCGGGGTGAAATGACCGGTGGCAGGCCGGTCAGGGCGTCGTCGTCGGGCACGGGGCGGTCGCGGGTCTGCAAGACGGCGTCAGTCTGCCAGAGCGGCGAGCCGCGGCAGCGCGGCATGCGCGTTGGCGCTGCTGATGCGCGCCGCCTCGTCGGCCGACCAGCCGCGCAGCGCGCACAGCGTCTCGGCGATGCGCGGCAGCTGGGCCGGCTCGTTGCGCATGGTCGCGCCCGCCGCCCGCTGTCCGGCCGTGCGGTAGAGCCAGTGCGGCGGGATGTCGGGCGCGTCGGTCTCCAGCACCAGGGCGTGCTCGGGCAGCGAGGCCGCGAGACGACGGATCTGCAGCGCCCGGTCGAAGGTCATCGCGCCACCGAACCCGAGCCTGAAGCCGAGCTCGATGAACATCCGTGCCTGCTGCTCGCTGCCGTTGAAGGCATGCGCGATGCCGCAGGGAGGCGTGACCTGGCGCAGGTATTTGAGCACCTGGTCCTGGGAACGGCGCACGTGGGTCAGCACCGGCAGGTCGAGGTCGCGCGCGATGCGCAACTGCTCCTTGAAGAAGCGCTCCTGCTTGTCGCGCATCGCCGGTTCGCAGAGCTGCGGGATGAAGAAGTCCAGGCCGATCTCGCCGATGGCGACAAAGCGCGGGTCGATCATCGCGTTTTCCACCGCCGCGCGCAGCGCGAGCAGGTCTTCGTCCTTTGCCTGCGGTACGCAGATCGGGTGGATGCCCAGCGCATAGCTCAGGTTCGGCGCGCCGTGCGCGAGGCCGGCGACAGCCTTGAAATTGCCGCGTTCGACGGCCGGGATCACGATCATCGACACCCCGAGTCCGGCCGCCCGGCGCGCGACGTCCTGCGCGCCCGCACCGAATTCGTGGGCGTCCATGTGGCAGTGAGTGTCGATCCACATGGGCTTTACGCCTCCAGCGCTTGCAGCCCGTGTTCGGTCAGGCGCAGCGCGCGGTCGCAGCGGCGGGCCAGTTCCATGTCGTGGGTGACGATCACGAAGGCGGTGCCGAGGGTGCGCGACAGTTCGAGCATCAGGTCGAAGATGATGAGCGCCGTCGTGTGGTCGAGGTTACCGGTCGGCTCGTCGGCCAGCACGCAGGCCGGCTGGGTGACGAGTGCACGCGCCAGGGCCACGCGTTGACGCTCCCCTCCGGAGAGCTCGCCCGGGCGGTGGATCACGCGTTTGCCGAGGCCGACGCGCTCGAGGATCGCCTGCGCCTTGATGCTCGCCGCCGCATGCTTTTCGCGCCGGATCAGGAGCGGCATCGCGACGTTGTCGAGCGCCGAGAACTCGGGCAGCAGGTGGTGGAACTGGTAGACGAAGCCGAGCGACGAGTTGCGCAGGTCGCCACGGCGGGTCTCCGACAGGGTCGCGAAGTCTTCGCCGAGCAGGGTCACCGAGCCGGTGGTCGGCGTATCAAGCCCGCCGAGCAGGTGCAGCAGCGTCGACTTGCCGGAACCCGAGGCGCCGACGATGGCCACGCGTTCGCCGCGCGCAATCGCGAAGTCGACCTGCTCGAGCACCTGGACCTGGTAGTCGCCCTGGCTGAAGGTTTTACCGAGGCCGCGGCAGGCCAGCACCGGGGTGCCGATCGCATCAAGTTTTAATGCGTCAGCCTTCAATTCATTATTCATAACGCAGCGCCTCCGCAGGTTTTACGCGCGAAGCCGACCAGCTCGGGTAGAGCGTGGCGGCAAAGGCCAGCAGCACGGCGACGCCGCCTATTTTGAACACGTCCGGCCAGCGCAAATCCGAGGGCACGGCGCTGAATTGGTAAATATCCTTGGACAAGAACTGCACTCCCAACAGGTTTTCGATAAATGGAACGATGACGTCGATGTTCAGCGCGACCAGCACGCCGCCACCCACGCCCAGCGCGGTGCCGAGCAGGCCGGCGACGGCGCCCTGCACCATGAAGATCTTCATGATGGACGCCGGCGAGGCGCCCAGCGTGCGCAGGATGGCGATGTCGGGCTGCTTGTCGGTCACCGTCATCACCAGCGTCGACACGAGGTTGAAGGCGGCCACGGTGACGATCAGCGTCAGGATGATGAACATCATCTTCTTTTCGGTCTGTACGGCGCCGAACCAGACGGCATTGAGCTTCGACCAGTCGCGCATGATGAGCTCGCCCGACATCGATTTCTGGAGCTCGGCCGCCACCTGCGGCGCGGCGTGCATGTCGGCCACGCGCAGGCGCAGGCCGGCGGGCGCGGAGAGGCGCTCCATTTTTTGCGCGTCCTCGATGCCGATGAAGGCCATGCCGGCGTCGAACTCCATGTGGCCGGATTCGAAGATGCCCGAGACGGTGAACGAGCGCATGCGCGGCAGCATGCCGGCCGGCGTGGTCTGGGCCTGGGCCAGCAGCATCGTCACCTTGTCGCCGACCTCCACGTTGAGCGAACTGGCCAGCGCATAGCCGAGCACGATGTTGAAGGTAT
>JAQGLR010000410.1 GCA_028292765.1 Massilia sp.
TGGTGGAGCGGGCGGTGCGGCTGGGGTATTCGGCGCTGGCGCTGACCGACGAATGCTCGCTGGCCGGCGTGGTGCGCGCCCATGCCGAGGCGAAGAAGGCGGGGCTGCCGTTCATCGTCGGCGCCCACTTCCACCTGAAACAGCCCGATGGCGGCCCGGCGCTCTCTCCGCTTTCTCTTATTCTGCTGGCGCAGAACCGCAACGGCTACGGCAACCTGTCCGAATTCATCACGCTGGGCCGCACGCGGGGCGAGAAGGGGACCTATTTCCTGACGCCGGACGACATCGCCAATCCGCAAGGAGAACTGGCGCACCTGAAGGGCATGCCCGACTGCCTGGCGATCCTGCTGCCGGGCTATCCGGGCCACGAACCGAAGGACGTCGACCGCCTGCATGCGCAGGCCGCGTGGCTGGCCGCGCAGTTCCCGGGGCGCGCCTGGCTCGGCCTCGTGCTGCTGCACCGGGCCTTCGACGAGGCGCACCGGGTCACGATCGAGGAGGTGGGCGGGCAGCACCGGCTGCCGCTTGCCGCACTCGGCCACGTGGTGATGCACGTGCGCTCGCGCAAGCCCCTGCAGGACACGCTGACCGCCACGCGCCTGAACAAACCGGTGGCCGAATGCGGCTATGGCCTGGCGCAGAACGCCGAGCAGCACCTGCGCGCGCGCCTGCGCCTGGCGAACATTTATTCGAAGGAGACGCTGAACGAGACGCTGCGCATCGCCCGCCTGTGCAGCTTTTCGCTCGACGAGCTGCGCTACGAATACCCGAACGAAGTGGTCCCGCCCGGCCATACCGCAGGCAGCTTCCTGCGCAGCGAAACGTATATCGGCGCGCACCGGCGCTTTCGCGAGGGGATTCCCGCGAAAGTCCAGGCCCAGGTCGAGCACGAGCTGGCCTTGATCGCCGAGATGGGCTACGAACACTACTTCCTGACCGTGTACGACATCGTGCGCTTCGCCCGCTCGAACAACATCCTGTGCCAGGGGCGCGGCTCGGCGGCCAATTCGGCCGTGTGCTACTGCCTCGGCATCACCGAGGTGGATCCGGCGCGGGCGAACTTATTGTTTGAACGGTTTATCTCGAAGGAGCGCAACGAGCCGCCCGACATCGACGTCGACTTCGAGCACCAGCGCCGCGAAGAGGTCATCCAGTACATCTACAACAAGTACGGCCGCACCCGGGCGGCGCTGGCGGCGGTCGTCATCAGCTACCGCCCGAAGAGCGCGCTGCGCGACAGCGGGCGCGCGCTCGGCGTCGACCTCGCCATCATCGAGAAGGTGTGCAAGACCCACCACTGGTTCGACAACAAGGCCGATTTGCTGAACCGCCTGAAGGAGTCCGGGCTCGATCCGGAAGCGCCCTTGTCGCGCCAGTGGGCCACGCTGGCGCAGCAGCTGCTGAACTTCCCGCGCCACCTGTCGCAGCACCCGGGCGGCTTCGTCATCGCCCAGGGCAAGCTGTCGCGCCTCGTCCCCATCGAGAACGCGGCCATGGCCGACCGCAGCGTCATCCAGTGGGACAAGAACGACCTCGAGGAACTCGGGCTGATGAAGGTCGACGTGCTGGCGCTGGGCATGCTGTCGATGCTGCGGCGCGCCCTGGAGCTGGTCAGCCTGCGCCACGGCAGCCTGTTCGAGATGCAGGACATCCCGCCCGACGACAAGGCCACCTACGACATGATCTGCGCAGCCGACACGGTGGGCGTGTTCCAGATCGAATCGCGCGCGCAAATGAGCATGCTGCCGCGGATGAAACCGCGCGTCTTCTACGACCTGGTGATCGAGGTGGCGGTGGTGCGCCCGGGTCCGATCCAGGGCGGCATGGTCCACCCGTATTTGCGGCGGCGCCAGGGCCTGGAGCCCGTGGTGTATCCGAGCGAGGAGATGAAGGCGGCGCTGGGGCGCACGCTGGGCGTGCCGATCTTCCAGGAGCAGGTGATGCAGGTGGCGATCCTCGGCGCCGGCTTCACGCCCGGCGAGGCGGACCAGTTGCGGCGCGCGATGGCGGCCTGGAAGCGCAAGGGGGGACTGGAACACTATTACGACCGCATCGTGCGCGGCATGCTGGAACGCGGCTACGAGCTCGCCTTTGCGGAAGCCATCTTCAGCCAGATCCAGGGCTTTGGCGAATACGGTTTTCCGGAGTCGCACGCGGCCAGCTTTGCGCTGCTGGCCTATGCCAGTTCCTGGCTGAAGTGCCACGAGCCGGCCGCCTTCCTGTGCGCGCTGCTCAACAGCCAGCCGATGGGGTTTTATTCGCCCTCGCAGCTGGTGCAGGACGCGCAGCGCCACGGCATTGAGGTGCGGCCGGCCGACATTGCGATCAGCGGCTGGGAGTCCACGCTGGAAGAACTCGATGATCCCACGCGCCAGCCGGCGGTGCGGCTGGGCCTGTCGCTGCAGCGCGGCATGAGCCGCGAGGCCGCCGCGCGCATCGAGGACGCGCGCGCGATCCGGCCTTTCGAGAACGTGGCCGACCTGGCGCGCAGGGCAGCGCTGGCTAGAGGCGACCTGCAGGTGCTGGCGGGCGCCAACGCCTTGCGCTCGCTCGCCGGGCACCGCAGGGAAGCCTTGTGGCAGGCCGTGGGCGCCGTGCCCGACAGGGACCTGCTGCGCCCGACCACGCCCGTCGAGGAGATGCCGCAGCTGGCGGCGCCGTCGGAAGGCGACGAAATCGTCGGCGACTACCGTGCGCAAGGATTGACGCTGGGGCGCCATCCGCTCGCGCTCCTGAGGAAGCAGCTGCTGGCGCAGCGCTTCATGCCGGCTTCCGTGCTCAACGAATACCAGGATGGGCAGCTCGCGCGCGGCTGCGGCATCGTCACCGTGCGCCAGCGGCCCGGTACCGCGAATGGCGTGCTGTTCGTGACGCTGGAAGACGAGACGGGCAATGTGAACGTGATCGTCTGGCCGGATCTCGTCGAACAGCAACGGCGCGAGGTGCTGGGCGCGCACCTGCTCGGCGTCTACGGCATCTGGCAGAGCCAGGGGCAGGTGCGCCACCTGGTGGCCAAGCGGCTGGTGGACATGTCGCACCTGCTGGGCAGGCTGACGACCAACAGCCGGGATTTTTGCTGAAGGCAAAACGGAGTGTATTTGCCTGTTGTTTCCCGCTGGAAATAATGGATAATCCTGCGAACGTATTATCCCGACCTTCTTTTCTATGAAAACAATCATGCCCGAATACCGTTCGATTTCCATTGCCCTCATGATGGCCTTTGCCAGCCAGGCGAATGCGGCGACCTATGTGTGGGACGCCCAAAAGTCCGACATTGAAAAACGCATACCCAGGGTAACGCTCTCGAACAAGGCGATGATCGAGGAGCTGAGGGGCGAAGCCCTGTTCGAGCAATCGATCACGGCGAAAACATCCGGCAGCAAGCAGAAGTCGGTCCTGGCCAAGAATGATTTCGCGCAGATCGAGGCGGCTTATCCGGGTCCCCAACAGGCCTCGGCGGTGCTGGTGTCCGACAGCTGCTCGGGAAGTATTTGCGACTGGAAAAACCTGACGATGGTGATTCCCCAGAACGGCGCCATCAAGACTTACCGCATCGGCAGCCCCACTAAAATCACCCTGACCCTGGCTGGCGACCAGGTCGTCGGTGGACAGGCCGACGGCATTCCGGCCGGAGAAGACAAATATGGCAGCAGGATCACGACGACGCGCCGCTTCATTCCAGGTGCCGGTTTTGTCGCCGCCGGATTCAAGAACCAATACGCCAGGCTGGTCGGGGAGCACCCGGAGCGGTTTTTTGACGACCCGGCATTACGCGAGCCTTTCGCTAAAGCGACCGGCATGGAGAATTTCCGGGATTTGCGGCAGGCGATCAGCGTGGCCAGTCCCGTCAACCTCGTCCAGGGCCGTTATATCGTCATGCAGGGCTGCATGCCACACGATTGCGGCGGCAATTACAGCTTCGTGATGATCGACGCGGTGACTTCCGATTTTTACTGGGCGCGCTTCAGGGAAGGGGCGAATCGTTATTCAGGCGCCACGCGCAAGCTCGACCGGGAGGCAATCCAGTTCGTCCTTGCCGACGAGGAATTTTCTCAACACGAAGACGCTCCCCTGGTCATCTCCCCGGCGGGAAAAATCGTCTACAAGCGCAAGACGCGCTAAGCGCCTTACGGCGCCGGTACCGCAGCCGGCGCTGCGGTCCAGCCCATATCCGCGGCAAATTCCCGGGCCAGGCGCCGGTAGCCCGCCACCGTGAAGTGGATCAGGTCCTTCGACATCAGCGCCGGCGACTGCTGCGCCCATGCATAGGCGCGTCCCGGCCCGCCCATGGCGTCCTGCATGCTCCAGGCGAGGCAGCCGGCCTCCATCGCGACTTCCGCCTGCACGCGCCCGATGGCGGCGTGGATGGCCGAGTATTCGTACAGGTCGACCGCCGGCAGGGGTAACGCCTTTTTGCCGCGCCTGGCGGATGCGTTGCGCGCCGTGCCTTTCTTGCTACCCTTCTTGCGCACGTTCGCCGAGCGCCGCACCAGCACGCCGCGGTCGCCCGGACCGATCAGGATGCAGGCCGCGGCCGGGAATACCGTCTTCATGTTGGCTACCGACTCGATCAAGGTCTTCCGGTAAGTGGACAGGTCGAAGGGCTTGACATTGCCTTCGTTGGTGCCGAATTCCAGCATGACGATCTGGTATGGGCGCTGCGCGAACCAGGCTTTCAGGTAATCGAGGTTGGCGCTCTTCCAGCTCGCCACCGTGGCGCCGGGGTAGCCGAATACGTCCAGCACGAAGGGCCTGGACTGCGGGGACGCAAGCTCGAGCCCGTGAAAACGAAAACGGGCGTCGATCAGCCGCAGCGTCACTTGCGCCATCGGCCGGTCCGCCGCCAGTTCCAGCACGGCCGGGCCGGCCTTCTGGCTGAGCGTCACTTCCTGTTCGGTCCCGCCATCGACGCTGATGGCGACCACCATCGGCGCGTCGGTCTGCTGGTACAGGATGCGGACACGTTCGTATCCGGGCGATTGCGCATCCTTGCGGATGTCCCAGGCCAGCGTCGCGCCGGCCTGGTCGCTGAACATGTTGACCAGCCCCGGGCCGGGCGCCGCAGCCTGTTCGCCGCCCAGGTAGCCCGGTTCATATTTCCATTGCGGCGAGACGCAGGACTGGCGCAGCGGCAGGCGTACGCCCCCCCTGGCCATGTTGGCCGGGATCAGGGCATTCGGCCGTGCATCGCCCGGGACCCTGAGCAGCTTCGCCAGCTCTTCGGTAAAGAAATTGGCGGCCAGGTGGCTGTCGCCCCAGATGGCGATCCGGAAGCCTTCGCCCGAGGGCAGCGCCGGCGCCGGGGAGGCCGCAGGCGGAACCGGCAGCACGGCCGTTGCGGCGGGCGGCAGCACGGCCTGGAGCAGGTCGTCGGTCGGGATCTCCATCGGATCCGGGTTCGGCGCCGCGGGCGGGCGCACGACAGGCGGCGTTTTTTCGCAGGCCAGCGGCTGCAGGTCGCTGCCTGCACGGACTGGCAGCTGCGTCACGGCCGGCAACTGCTGGGCGAAGGAATCCGCAGGCAGCAGCGTGCAGCCGGCCGCGGCCAACATCAGGGAAACCGGGATGCGCATGGCAGCCTCCGTAGCGCCGGTAAACGGCGGCGAGAAATGGAAGAGAAATCGAACAACGGATCAATCGACAGGCAGGCGCGCGCCGGCCGCGACCTGGCTCAGGCGGCGCTGCTCGGCGCGCACCTTCTCGATGTAGGCATCGCTGGAAGCGCCGCCGCCGAAATAGAAGCGCAATGCCTCCGTTTCCGAGCCGCGCTTGAGCTTGACGCAATCGCGCAGGATTTCCGCGCCCACCTTCAGGCTGACCATCGGATCGATGAAGCTCGACTTGCCGCCGAACTTTTCGTAGCGCTTTGCGTGAATCACCGGCATTACCTGCATCAAGCCCTGGGCGCCGGCCTCGCTCTGGATGTAAGGATGAAAATTCGATTCGATGGACATCACCGCGATGATCAGGTTCGGCGAGAGCCGGTACTGCTTCGAGAGCTTGTCCGCTTCGACGATCAGGGCGCCGATCGCCGCCGGCGACACACGGTACTTGGTGCCGAGCCATTGCGCCATGGCGGCCTGGGACTTCGATACCTGGACGGGTTTGGCGATCTCCGGCGCCGGGCGCACGGCGGCCGGCTTCGGCAGCGGCTGGGCGGCCACCGCCACGGGGGCAGGGCTTGCAGCCGGCTGGAGGGCCGCGGCCGCGGCCGGGCCGGCAGGCTTGCCGGTGCCCTCGCCGATCCATTTGCCCACGTCGGCAGGGTAGATCCATGCATACAGGACCAGCGCCAGCGCCAGGACCCCTACCACTCTGACGAGGGTCAATAAGCCACGCATTGCGATCATGGCACTCCTTTACAAGAATTCAGTCATATCCGGCCGGTCCTGCTAGCCGGGTGGCGTCGGCTCCGGCACAGGGGAGGCCGCGGCAGCCGCCGGCTCCCCTGTTGCGGCGGCGGGCGGGGGCGCGGCTGGCGCCTCGGCCGCTGCTACGGCCGCCTTGTCGGGCGCCGGGTCGGCCACCTTGTCCACCGCCTTGTCGGCCGCTTCTTCCCCGGCTTTTGCCACCGGGGCCGCTGCCGGGGAAGGGGACGCTTCCTTCGATTCCGAAGCAGGACGGCGCTTGTCCGCATCTGCCGCCGCCTTCGGCGCCGCCGGCTGCGGATCGTGCATGTTGTTTCCCTTCGCCAACATTGTACCGCGTTCTGCCGGGATGATAACTGCGCCACCGGTGGCGGCCTTGATTTGCCAGGTCAGGGCGCGCATGCCTTTCGTCGTCAGGTGGATGCCATCCTTGACGAAATACTCGGGCCGGCTGGAGGCGAGCCCATGCCAGTCGATCACGCGCACGTTCGGGAACTGCGGCGCCAGGCGGGCGATCATCCCGTTGTTGGGCGCCGTCCAGCGGCGGTTGGCCCGCACGTTGATGACGATGACGGACTTGCGGTCCGCCAGTTCGCCCAGCAGCTCCCGGAACTGCGCTTCGTTGATGTATCCGTTCGTGCCGAGATGGAGCAGTATGGTCGACGCCTTGCCCGATTTGCTGCGCCACAGCTTGACCACCTTCAGGCCCTGGCTGGCCTGGCGCCCGACGTCGGCGTCGACGCGGATGCCGGGAATGGTCTTCGACAGGTGGCCCCTGGCGCCCAGCAGGACCGAGTCGCCGACGGCAAAGATGTCTTCGCCGCCGTCGATCATTTCGTCCGGACCAGGCGGCTCATCGGGCGCGGGCGCCCGCACCGCCGCCTGGACCGGCGCCGCCGCTTGTTCAGCCGCTGCGGGGGCGCTGGCCACCGTCGGCGCCAGGGCGCCGCGATCGGGCAGCGTCATCGCCAGGATCGACCATGCCGCCACCATGTACGCGACAACGCAGGCCGTCATGTGACGGTTGTCGAGATTTTGGGGATTGAAGCGTTGCGACGGCACTTCGACCCAGCGATACATCAGTTCGGACAGCACGGCCACCAGCGCCAGGCCGCCGGCCAGCACGGCCAGGTTCGAGAAATCGTCAAAGCCGCGCAAGCGCATCCACACGAAGACGAGCCAATGGACCAGGTACAGCGAGTACGAGCGCGACCCCAGCCATTGCACGATGTCGGTGCGCAGCAGCCTGGACAGGAAAAAGCGCCGGTCGCTCATGGTGCAGTAGGCCACGACGCCGGTCAGCAGCGGCACCAGCAGGAAACCGCCGCGATACACGGCCGGATCGGTCGGGTTGAGCGTGTGGATCATGTAGCCGAGGCCGCCAAGCGAGAGCAGGGCCGCGATCCGCCAGCTCCAGCGCGCCATCGGGCTGCGCGCACGCGGCGACCACGGATCCCAGAAGCAGGCCAGCGCCGCGCCGGCGAGCAGTCCCATTGCGTGGGTGTCCGTCCCCAGGTAAAGCCGGTTCAGTGCGGAGGCGTCCATGGCCGGGTCGTACTGCCACCACATCCAGGCGGTGCTGGCGAAGGCCAGCAGGAGCGCGAGTACCCCGGTGCATTTCGGCCCGAACCTTTTCAGGGAACAGTAGGCAACCGGTGGCCACAGCAAATAAAATTGCTCTTCCACCGCGAGCGACCACAGGTGCTTCAGGACGCGGGGCGTGTTGTCGAAGTACGACTGCTCCTCGACGATTTGCCACCAGTTCGACATATACGCCAGGGCGGCCGGCACATCGGCCCTGAAGGCCGCAAAGGCAGTGTCCGATATCAGGAAGGTGAAGGCGGCGAGGATCACCAGGCCCAGCACCGGCGGCAGTAAACGCTTCAGCCTGCGAAAATAAAACGCGGGGAAACGGAAATTGCCCTTATCGCGGTATTCCTTCACGAGGATGGCCGTGATGATGAATCCGGAAATCGTGAAAAACACGTCCACGCCCAGGAAACCGGCGTCAAGCAATCCGGAAATCTCGCAGTGGAACAAAATCACGGAGGCGACCGCCAGCGCGCGCAAGCCGTCGAGTTCGGCAAACCGTGGATGACCCTTGTTGATGTGAGAGGACATGGATTTTCGGATTAGTTTTTATTGAGCAGCAGGGCTTGCGCAAACATCCGGCCACTGACTTGATAACCTTTGGCCGTCAAATGAATCAGGTCCTGCTGCATCTGCGGCGGCTGCATCCTGGCCCACCTTGCCGCGCTTCCCGGTCCACCCATCGCTGCCTGCCAATCCCAGAATTCGCAGCGGTGTTCGAGGCCGACCTGTTTCTGCGCCGATGCGATCCGGGCGTGGACATTCGAATATTTCAGTGCGCCAGGGGGGCCGGCGCTGCCGACCACGCCGCGGTCCGGCGGGCCGATCAGGATGCAGCGTGAACGCGGATAAAAACTGCGCATCCGCGCCAGGTTCGCGCGCAGGTAGCCGACATAGTTTTCGCGCGAAAACGCAGGACTGGCGCCTTCGTTGGTGCCGTATTGAACGAGGATGAGGCTGTAATCGGCCGCCACTTCCGGCGCCGCGGAAAAATGGCGTTCGGCCGCGTTCGACCAGCCGCGCAGCAGTCCCCCGGGCACGCTGAACGAATCGAGCAGGATTGCCGGCGCGTCCTGGTAGACGGGCGCAAATCCATGTACCGCCATTTTTCCCGACACCAGGCGGAACTTGACCGTCGCCATCGGCGTGCCGGGGCGGATCTGCAAGGTCGAGCCGGGCTTGCGGCTGAGGGAAATGAAGTCTTCTTCGCCGCCATCGACGGAAACGGCGAGCATGAGCGAAGCGTCCGGCCCCGGCTTTTCATAAAGCAGGGTCAGGGCTTTTACGCGGGTCGATGGCGAAGGGGAGCGGAAATCGAGCGAAATGGTGTCGCCGGGCTTATCTGAACTCATGCTCAGGAATCCTTTGGAAAACCCGGTGTGGCCGCGCTTTTCCTTGTGCGCCCAGGCCATTTGCCAGCCCTTGCTGGCACAAGCCGCTTTCACGGGAAGGTGCAATCCCGGTACCGGCATGCCCGCCTGGATAAACGATGGCAAGGCAGTTTCTTTCGGAATGCCGGCGGCCTGCAGGGCGGCATCGATAAAATCGCGCGCCGAAGTCAGGCTGTCGCCCCAGACCGCGATTTTCTGCGCTGCCCCAACGGGTGGCTTTGCCGGATTGGCATCCGTGTTCCAGGTAAATGTCGCCCCGGAGCGGTTTTTCGCTTGAAAAACCGCATCGAGCCGCGCGCATGCGGATGCACTTGCAGCATGCGCCGCCTGTGCGGATAACATGCCCATGCCAAGCATCGCGACAGACAGCGCCCGTCTATTCATTAACTGCATTTTCTTGTTCGCCGGGATAAATTACCCCCGCAAAGGGCAATCGCGTTTCATTGGGGTTGCTTGAATTATAGCAACTATTATTGAATTGCTCACAAGAATTTTAATACTTGGTAGTGAAATACTTAGGGGAGGGGACTGCGCCGTTTGCCCGTCCTTGGGCATGGCGGTGCTGGCGGATCGACACCGGCCGGCGAAAAAAAACGCCCGGAGGCGGGCGCTTTTATATTGGTGCTGCCGGCCCGCATGGGCGGCTGCAGGATCAGTGCAGCACTGCGCGCACGGCGGCGATCAGGTCTTGCGGCTCGAATGGAACGGGGATGTAGCGGTCGGCGCCGCTTGCCAGCCCTTCGCGCGCGTCCTGCTCGCTGGTGAAGGCGGCGGAGGTGTGGATGACGTTCATGTCGCTGGTGGCAGAGTCGGCCTTGATCCGGCGGCACACTTCGCGACCGTCGATGTCGGGCAGCCTGACGTCCAGCAGCACCAGCCTGGGATGCAGCCGCGCCGCCATTTCCAGCGCATCGACGCCGTTGCTGGCTTCCTCGACGAGAAAACCCGCATTCTGCAGCAGGCGCGTCTTGGCGTAACGCGCCTGGTCGTAGTCGTCCACGTTCAGAATCAGGATCTTGGATGTCATGAAAGCCTTCTTGAAGGCAAGCATTATACCAAGTGTCCATTCCGCCTGGTGCAACTTGGACGAGCAGCGCGTGGCGAATGCGCACCCTTGCGCGGGCCGTTGTTTATACGCCGACGCCGCGCCGGGAAGGACCATGCGCCAGCCATGCAGGCCTATACTCGGATCTCACCCTTCCCTGGAGATTGCCATGAAAGCGATGCATCCTGTTCGTGCGGCGCTCGCTGCCGTGCTCGTGTTCGCAGCGGCCGGTGCGCTGGCCCAGTCCGGCCTGAAAAAGGCCGATGGCGTGCTGGTCGACGCCGCCGGCATGACGGTCTACACCTTCGACAAGGATAGCGCCGGCTCGGGAAAAAGCGCCTGCAGCGGCCCCTGCGCGAAGATGTGGCCGCCGGTTCCCGTCGTCGATGAACGCGTGGCCTCGCCATACTCGGCCGTCACGCGCGAGGACGGCGCGAAGCAGCTGGCCTACAAGGGCAAGCCGCTCTACCTGTTTGCCAAGGACAGCAAGCCCGGCGAGCGCAAGGGCGACAAGATGAAAGATGTGTGGCATGTGGTGACCGACTGAGGCCACGTTTGGCGACACCGCAAAAAAAAGCCGCCCGGCGAAACGGGCGGCTTTGGTACTGCGGCTATTCAGGCGATCAGAAGGTTTCCCACTCGTCCCCCTCGACGCGCTTCGGCTGGCGGGCGGGCGCCGCAGGCTTTCCAGCGCGCAGGGCCGGGGCAGGGCGCGTGGCAAGCGCGCGCTTCGGTTGGGCAGCGGCAGGCGCCGCCAGCGCCGGGCCGGCCAGCTTGAACACGCCGACCACCTGCGCCAGTGTCGCGGCCTGGTCCTGCATCGAGGCGGCGGCGGCGGCCGACTCTTCGACCAGCGCGGCGTTCTGCTGGGTGACCTGGTCCATCTGGCCGATGGCCTGGTTCACCTGCTCGATGCCGCTGGTCTGCTCGGCGCTGGCATGGGTGATTTCGCCCATGATGTCGGTGACGCGGCGGATCGATTCCACCACTTGCTCCATCGTCGCGCCGGCCTGGTCGACCAGCCTGGCGCCGGCGTCGACCTTCTCGACCGAGTCGCCGATCAGGACCTTGATTTCCTTCGCGGCGGCAGCCGAGCGTTGTGCCAGGTTGCGCACTTCCGACGCCACCACGGCAAAGCCGCGGCCCTGTTCGCCGGCACGCGCCGCTTCCACGGCGGCGTTCAGCGCCAGGATATTGGTCTGGAAGGCGATGCCGTCGATGACGCCGATGATGTCGACGATCTTGCGCGACGATTCATTGATCGAACCCATGGTCGTGATGACCTTGCCGACCACCGCGCCGCCTTGTACCGCGACTTCCGACGCAGTAATGGATAACTGGTTCGCCTGGCGCGCGTTGTCGGCGTTCTGGCGCACGGTCGTGGTCAGTTCTTCCATCGAGGCGGCGGTTTCTTCCAGCGCGCCGGCCTGCTGTTCGGTGCGGCTCGAGAGGTCGAGGTTGCCGGCCGTGATTTCGGCCGAGCCGGTGGCGATCGTGTCGGTGCCGTTGCGCACCTGGGTCACGATGGCGACCAGGCTGTCGTTCATGTGGCGCAGGGCGCGCAGCAGGGCGCCGGTTTCGTCCTTCGAGGTGGCGTCCACGCTGCGTGTCAGGTCGCCGCCGGCCACGGTTTCCGCCAGTTCCAGGGCGGCGCGGATCGGACGGGTGATGCCGGTGGTGAGCAGCCACGACAGGATGGCGCCGAGCAGCACCGCGCAAGCAGTCAGCCCGGCAATGATGTCCGTGCTGCGCTCGGCCGTCGCGTCGATCCCCTTGGCGGCCGCGTCGATGCTGGCGCGCTGCATGACCACCAGTTCGTTCAGCAGTTCCTGGTACACCCTGGCGGCCGGGGTAAAACCCTGGTCGAGCAGGCGTGCCGCTTCTTCTTCGTTGCCCTCGGCCTTGGCCTTGACGGCGCCGTCGCGCGAGGCGCTGTACAGCTTGCGCTGGGCAAGGATTTTCTCGAACAGGGCCTTTTCCTGCTCGCCCGTGACCAGCGGCTCGATCTGCTTGAGCAGCTCGGCGGCCTTCTTGACGGACGCGGCCGCGTCGTCCTTGAAATACGGGCCCAGCGCCGGGTCGGTGCTCTTGACGATGGCGGCGGTGCGGCGGATCGAGGCGTAGTTCAGGCTGTACCAGTCGGTAATCAGGCGCACTTTCGTCAGCGGCGCCGCCATCATGGTGCGGGTGGACTCGGCCACTTCGTTGAGGCGCCAGATGCCGGCGCAGGCGATCAGCACGGTCATGGCCAGGATCAGCGCGAAGCCGAGACCGAGGCGCTTGCCGATCTTGATGTTGGAGATGAAGCCCATTACAGCATTCCTTCTGGTTTAATTGGGGTTGGACACGGCGCTGCCGCGAGGACACCGGGGAGCCGGAGGTCGGTGGCAAGCGATGCGCGTCCGTCGCCGGACGTCGGAGAGGTAGCGAATTTTACGGCGTCAGGAACTGTTGCTGTTAGAAAAAATTGACTCAAGGAAATTTTTACGACACTTTTTACTGTTAGTCTTGCTATGTTAATTGTTAAATATTGCTATGCGGCAACGTATTTGTTAAGCTTGCGGCCCTCGTGGATCTTCACTAGATTCTGTCTCACCCGCGCCCCATCGCGCTCATGGAAAAAAAGATCATGAAACCAGCCCTCCGACTCGTTCAATCCCTCCTGCTGGCCGGCGTCATCACGGCCGGCGCCGCCCATGCAGCCCTGCCGCCCGCATTCACGGCCCAGCTCGACAAGGATTACCCGGCCATCGAAGCCCTCTACCAGGACCTGCACCGCAACCCGGAACTGGCCTTCAACGAACACCAGACCGCGAAGAAGCTGGCCGAACGCGTGAAGGCGCTCGGCTATGAGGTCACCACCGGCGTCGGCGGCACCGGCATCGTCGCGATCCTGAAGAACGGCCCGGGTCCGGTCGCGATGCTGCGCACCGAACTGGACGCGCTGCCGGTGCTGGAAAAGACCGGGCTGCCGTTCGCCAGCACCGCCACCGCCAAGAACGCGGCCGGCGAAACCGTGCCGGTGATGCATGCCTGCGGCCACGACGTGCACATGGCGGCCTGGTACGCCACGGCGAAACTGATGGCGGAAAACCGCAAGGCCTGGAGCGGCACCCTGATGCTGGTCGGGCAGCCAGCCGAGGAACCGCTGAAGGGCTCGGCCGCGATGATCAAGGACGGCCTGCTCAAGCGCTTCCCGAAGCCTGACTACGCACTCTCGATGCACGACGAAGGCACGCTGCCGGCAGGCCAGGTCGGCTACCGCGCCGGCCACTTCCGCGCCTCGGCCGACACGGTCACCATCACCATCCACGGCCAGGGCGGCCACGGCGCCACGCCACAGGAAACGCGCGACCCGGTCGTCATGGCGGCACGTGTCGTGATGGCGCTGCAGACCCTGATCTCGCGCGAGAACAACCCGGCCGACCCGGTCGTGATCACCGTCGGCGCGATCAACGGCGGCACCCAGGCCAACATCGTGCCCGACCAGGTCAAGATGCTGCTCACGGTCCGCACCTACAAGCCGGAAGTGCGCAAGCGCGTGCTGGCCAGCATCGTGCGTGAAGTGGAAGGCACGACACAGGCCGCCGGTGCGCCGAAGAAGCCGCAAGTGGACATCGTGCCGGGCGCCGATTCGGTCTACAACGATCCGGAGCTGGTGGCACGCGCGGTGACGGCGATGCAGGGCGCGCTGGGTACCGAGAACGTGGTCGAGATGCCGGCCAAGATGACGTCGGAAGACTTCGCCAACTACGGCCAGGCCGGCGTCAAGTCGATCCTGCTGCACGTCGGCGCGGTCGAGCCGAAGAAGCTGGCGGACGCCCGCAAGGCCGGCAAGTACCCGCCGGGCACGCACTCGCCGCAGTGGGCGCCGGACTTCAAGCCGACCGTGCGTGCCTTCATCGCCTCGGAAACGGCGGTGCTGCTCGATTTGCTGAAGCCGGGCGCGAAGTAAGCCGCACTCGGCGCACTGGGTAAACCCCAGGCAATATTGAAACCGCCCGGCCATGTGCCGGGCGGTTTTTTTTGCGCCACGAATCGGCGAAACAGGCCTATAGTCGATTGGCGTCCACGCTTTGGCACACAAAGATTTCCTTTTGTCTCACCGAAAAGGGGGAAGTATGTTGTCCAATACAAACGGTAGTTCGATATCGCCCTGGATGGCCAGCGCGTCCATTCCAGCCTGGCCGCCGCTGCAGGGGGATGCCGCCGCCGAGGTGTGCGTCATCGGCGCCGGCATCGCCGGCCTCACCTGCGCCTACCTGCTGGCGCGCGAGGGCAGGGAGGTCATCCTCATCGACGCGCTCGGTGCCGGGGCGTGTGAAACCGGCGGCACGACGGCCCATTTCTTTCCGCCGGACGCGTGGTATGCGTGCCTGTAAGCCGCGTTCGATACCGACACTGCCAGGCTGGTGGCGGACAGCTACTCGGCCGCGACCGTCCTGGTCGAGTCGATCTTCGCCAGCGAGCGCATCTACTGCGAATTAGAA
>JAQGLR010000415.1 GCA_028292765.1 Massilia sp.
CCGGCAGGCAGCCGGACAGCGCGGCGGCGCCCAGCGCCCCCAGCGCCGCGCTGAATGCGCGCCGGCTCACCGCTCATCCTCGCGCGCGGCGGCGCCCGTGTCCACCTCCGCCGTCACCGACATGCCCGGGCGCAGGCGGGCGGCCAGCTCCTGGCCCGGGTCGATCGCGATGCGCACCGGCAGGCGCTGCACCACCTTGGTGAAGTTGCCCGAGGCGTTATCCGGGCGCAGCACGGAAAACTCGGAACCCGTGGCCGGCGCGATCTGCTCGACGCGGCCGTACAGGGAGGCACCCTCGAAGGCGTCGACTGCGAAACGCGCCGGCTGGCCGACCCGCATGCGCCAGGTCTGGCCCTCCTTGAAATTGGCCACCACCCACACGGTGTCGGGCACCAGGAACAGCAACTGCGAGCCGGCGGTGACGTACTGGCCACGCCGCACCGTGGCCTCGCTGACCTGACCAGCCCGCGGCGCCCGGATGACGGTGTTGGCGAGGTCGATTTTTGCCAGCGCGAGGGCCGCCTCGGCCATGCGGACCTGGGCTTCCAGGCCGCCGCGCGACACCGTGGTGGCCTTGGTGCGCTGCTGCGCGATCTCGATCTCGGCCTGCGCCTTCAGCACGTTGGCGCTGGCCAGGCGCGCCGAGGTGCGCACCCGGTCGCGCTCGTTGAGCGACACCGATCCCCGTTCGGCCAGTTCGTCGGCCCGCGCCTGCTCGGCCCGGGCACGTGCTTCCTCGGCCAGGGCGGCAGCCAGGTTGGCGCGCGCCGAGCCGGTGGAAGCCGCGTTCTGGGCCTGGGTCTGTTCGGCGTTGTTCAGCTGCGCCACGGCGTTAGCGAGCTGGCCTTCGGCCTGGCGTACCCGCTCCGCATACACCCGGCCGTCGATGCGCAGCAGTTCCTGGCCGCTTTTCACGTACTGGTAGTCTTTCACCAGCACCTCGGTCACATAGCCGTTCACCTGCGGCGCGAGCACCGTGATGGCGCCGCGCACATAGGCGTTGTCGGTGGCGACCCGCGTCGTGTTGAACGGCCCGAGGTGCCAGGCCCACATGATCAGGCCAATGCCGACCGCGGCCACGACCGCCATCGCGGCGATCGACCGTGGCGAGGCCTTGATTTTCTTCGGTGGCGGCGCCGCGGCGGCCGCCGGCGGGGCATCGTTCGAGTCGGCCGGCGGCGGCGGGTTGGCGGTGGCCTGGTCGGTTTCTTCGCGGGTCGAGGGGGGCGGGCTGTTCATGGCTCGGTCTCAGGTAGGGGAAGGGCGCGGCGGCGGATTGGCGGCGGCATCGGCGCGGCGGTTGCGGACCGCGGCGCGCACCGCGACGAACAGCAGCCAGAACAGGAACAGCACGGCCAGCAGGCCGGTCAGCGCAAAGACGTCGTTGAAGGCACGCACGTTCGCTTCGCGCCGGGTGACCTGGGCCAGCAGGGCGGTGCCCTGGGCGGCGCGCTGGACGGGATCGGCGAGCACGGCGCCGTACACCTGGCCCTGCTGGCGCAGGCGGGCGGCCACGACCGGGTCGGCCGGATTCATTTGTACGACCAGCTCGCTCGAATACACCTGTTCGCGGTGCAGCTGGTAAGTGCTCAGCAGCGCCGAACCGGTCAGCGCACCCAGGGTCTGGGTCATCGACAGCACGACCGTAAACGTGATCACGTAGTTGGCGCCGTATTTGAGCGCCTGGGTAAAGCCCAGCAGCACGAGCGGTCCCATGAACATGCCGCTGCCGGCCGCCATCAGGAACTGGCTGAAGTAGAAATCCTGAGGCCGGGACAGGCTGGTGCCGCCATAGTCCATGATCGCGGCGCTGCCGATCAGGACGATGGACAGGATGAGCTGCGGGATCAGGGTCTTGGGGCTGAAGCTGGCGGCGCTGGCCAGCATGCCGGCGACGGTGCCGAGCAGGACGATGCCGAAGAGCGGCGCCATCTGGTCCGGCCCCATGCCCAGCGTGCGCAGCAGGCCGACCGCGCCGAAGGTCTGTTCGGTGGTGAGGAAACGGATCAGGAAGGCGCCGACGATAAAGCGCAGCATGGTGGGCGTGGCCAGCCAGCGTGTCTGGATCAGGGGATGGGCGCGGTGGTGTTCGATGTACAGGGCCGCCCCGATGAGCAGCAGCGCGCCGATCGACAGGTAGGCCAGCCAGGGTTCGTCGAACCACCATTGGGTGTAGCCCTGGGCCAGCACCGCGACCAGCATCGCCGTTCCCGGCGCCATCAGGGCGAAGGTGAGGAAATCGGACTTCTCGAACACCTTGATGTGCATGCCCGGCGGGAGTTTGAGCACCACCACCGCCGCCAGCGAGCACAAGGCCAGGCCCGCCTCGAACAGGTACAGGTTGTGCCATTGCCCGTAGACCAGCAGCGTCGGCGAGAGCAGCCAGGCCAGCGGCGTGGCCAGTTGCGGGATGCCGACGCCGATCACCACCATCCTGCCGGTGTAGGACCGGGGCGCCGCCTGCAGCATGTAGAGCATCGAGAGCGTGGTGGCCGCCGCCCCGGCGAAGCCGCTGACGGCGCGCACCGCCACCGTCGAGCCGAAGCCCCCCACCAGCAGGTGCAGCAGCGTGACGGCGGCGTACAGGCCCAGGCCGATCTCGGTGAACAGGCGCATCCCGTATTGCTGGCGGAATTTGAAGATCAGGAGGTTGACCGTGATGTTGACCATCGCGAATGCGGCCGGCAGCCAGATCCCTTCGGCGGGCGTCAGGCCGAGCTGGCCCTGGATGGTCGGCAGGTTGGCCGACACCAGCGCGTTGCCGAGCCCACCCGTGATGCCGACCAGCAGGGCCACGCCGGCGTAGGCCAGGCGTACCAGCGGCGGGTGGTAAGGCATGGAGGGCGAGCCGGGCAGGCCGGGCTTTTCGTGTTCCTCCCAGTTCGGCGTGGGTGTGAGCAGCTGGGCCATTCAGGGGGATGCCGCGTCGGATCGGAGCGTGGTCATGGTCCTGGACACCATTGTCTGGTTGGTCGTGGGCGGACAATCGTGAGCGGCAGTGCGCTGGGGACGGTTGTCGCTTTGATACAAGAGTACTGCGATGCGGCAGGCGCCAGCGCACGGCAGCCGCCCCGGGGGCGCGGCCTTTGCTGCCCGCTCGGCGCGAACCGGAAAGGCTTATGTCGACGTGGCGCGCACCCGCCGCTGGCGCACCACATACCCCACGCACAGCAGCAGCAGCCAGGCCGGAATCAGGTACACCGACACCCGCAGCCCCGGGGTCTGGTACATCACCCACAGGATACCGGCCAGGAAAGCCAGGCACAGGTAGTTCGCGAACGGGTAGAACGGGCTCGGGAACACCGTCTTGCGCCCGGCCTGGGACGCGCGGAAGCGCAGGTGCACGATCGAGATCGTCCCCCAGTTGATGATCAGGCCCGCCACCGCCAGCCCCATCATCAGCCCGAAGGCTTCGGCCGGCAGGAAATAGTTCACGCTGATGCAGATCCCGGTGGCGACCGCCGACACGCCCAGCGCCGCCAGCGGCACGCCGCTCCTGGTCAGTTTCATCAGCGCGCGCGGTGCGTTTCCTTGCGCCGCCAGGCCGTAGAGCATGCGGGTGTTGGCGTAGACCCCGCTGTTGTAGACCGACAGGGCGGCGGTCAGCACCACGATGTTGAGCACGGTGGCGACCGCAGGGCTGTCGAGTGCGGCGAAGATCAGCACGAACGGGCTGCCGCCTTGCACGACCTTGGTCCACGGGAACAGCGACAGCAGGATGAACAGGGCGCCGACATAAAAGATCAGCACGCGGTACAAGGCCTGGTTGGTGGCGCGCGGGATCGAGCGTGCCGGGTCGTCGGCTTCGGCGGCGGTGATGCCGATCAGCTCGAGGCCGCCGAACGAGAACATGATCACGGCCATCGCCATGACCAGACCGCCCACGCCGTTCGGGAAGAAACCGCCGTGGCGCCACAGGTTGGCCACGCCGGCTTCCGGTCCGGCGGTGCTAGTTACCAGCAGCCAGCCGCCGAACAGGATCATGCCGATCACGGCCACGACCTTGATCACCGCGAACCAGAATTCGAGCTCGCCGAAGGCTTTGACCTTGAGCAGGCTGAAGGAATTGATGATGGCGAAGAAGATCAGCGCCGACATCCAGGTCGGCATTTCGGGGAACCAGTACTGGACGTAGATGCCGACCGCCGACAGCTCGGCCATGCTGACCAGGATGTACATCACCCAGTAATTCCAGCCCGAGATGAAGCCGGCCATGTGGCCGCCGTATTTGTCGGCGAAATAGCTGACGGAACCGGCCACCGGCTCCTCCACCACCAGTTCGGCGAGCTGGCGCATGATCAGGAAGGCGATCACGCCGGCCACGCCGTAGCCGAGCAGCACCGAAGGGCCGGCCATCTGGATGGTCTGGGCGATGCCGAGGAAGAGGCCGGTACCGATCGCGCCGCCGAGGGCGATGAGCTGGATGTGGCGGCTCTTCAGGCCGCGTGTGAGTTGTTGCGCGGGCTCAGTGGATTGCGTGGAGGCCTGCGTCGAAGATGGGGTCGAAGGTGTGGTCGATTCGGTCATTGCCGCTGAGCCAGTGTGCAAAAGTGAATGATTCTAATGCATCCTGAGGGGGGGCAGCCCTGCAATTTTAGAACCGCG
Organism: Massilia sp.; assembly: GCA_028292765.1. Classification (GTDB taxonomy): domain Bacteria; phylum Pseudomonadota; class Gammaproteobacteria; order Burkholderiales; family Burkholderiaceae_D; genus Telluria. The sequence goes on from JAQGLR010000415.1 coordinate 4,606, forward strand.
CCCCGCGCTGCTCGCCCAACTTCTCGTTCAATTGGGCGCGCGACAGTTCGCCCATGTGGCGCGCCACCAGCCGGCCCTGCGCGTCGTAGAACAGCGTGGTCGGGTAACCCACGGCCTGCGTCGCACGGGCCACCGTGCGCGCGGGGTCGAGGACGACATCCTTCAAGGCGAGCCCCTCGTCGTCGAGGTAGCGCCGCACGACCGCGGCGTCCTCGCCCTGGTTGACGAAGACAAAGGCCACGCCCGGGTTGGCGGCCTGGGCCGCGCCCAGCGCCGGCATCTCGCGCCGGCAGGGCGGGCACCAGGTGGCCCACAGGTTGACGACGACCGGCTTGCCGGCCGCGCGCAGCGCCAGTACGCTGCCGTCGAGGCGGCGCAGGGCGAGGTCGGGGAGGGGCGCCTGCGACGCTCCCACACCGAACGCGACCGTGGCGCCGGCCCACACGACGACGCCCGCCAGCATCGAGGTCGCGAGCGGGCGCCGCAATGCGCCGTCGCGCCGCGCCGCGTCCGCACCGATCGCCAGCGCCACCAGCAGGCCGGCAAAGGCGACAAAGCCGCCGTCGCGGATGTCGAGCATCTCCAGCGGGGCGGTGAGATAGGTGTCGAAGTGCTTGAGCACGAAAGCCGCGCGCGCCGCGAGGAAGCCCCAGAGCACCATGCGCCAGAGCGCGTTGGACGGGTCGACGGCGCCATCGACGCGGCCACCACGCGCCCACCACGCGCAAGCGGCGCTGGCGGCCAGCATGGCCAGCAGCGGCGCCACTACCCGCACCGGCAGCGCCAGCGGCCCAAGGTTGATCGCATCCATCCCGCACTCCCTCACACGAACTCATCAATGGGAGGGGATGCTATCCGACAAATGTTAACGGAAGATTAAGGGCGCAGCAAACCGGCCCTTCGTCTCAGGCCGGCCTGCGGCGATGCCAACGCGCCCGCAGCCACTCGGCGGCTTCGAACATGGCCATGCCGGCCACCATGGCCGCGCTGAAGATCAGTGCCTCGACATACCCGGCCCCCATCGCGACGAGCGCCGGTCCCGGGCAAAAGCCGGCCAGTCCCCAGCCAAACCCGAAGACGACGCTGCCCAGCACCAGCCGGCGGTCGATGGCGCCCGGGGCGGGCAGGCGCAGCGGGGCGCCAAGCAGCGACAGCGTGCGCCCGCGTGCGAGGCGGAACCCGACCGCGGCAACGAGGGCCGCGCCCGCCATCACGAACAGCAGTGAGGGGTCCCACGCCCCCGCGAGGTCGAGGAAGGCCAGCACCTTGGCCGGATCGGTGAGCCCCGACGCGAGCAGCCCGATGCCGAACAGCAGGCCAATGGGGAAAACGACGGCCATGTGCATGCCGGCTCCTCAGTCAAAGGCGTGGCGCAGCAGGAAGACGGTGGCGAATCCCGCCAGCACGAAGGCCAGCGTGGCGACGAGCGACCGGGGCGACAGGCGGGCGACGCCACATACGCCGTGGCCGCTGGTGCAGCCCGAGCCGTAGCGGGTGCCGATCCCGACCAGCAGCCCGGCCGCAACCAGCACGCCGCTGCCGGCCTCGATATGGAGCGCGGGCAGGGGCTTGACAGCCGCGTAGGCGAGCGGCGCCAGCACCAGGCCGAGCAGGAACAGCGTGCGCCAGGCGGCGTCGCCCGCTTTTGGGGGCAGCAGGCCGCCGAGGATGCCGCTGATGCCGGCGACGCGGCCATTGAGCAGGATCAGCAGCGCGGCGGCAAGCCCGATCAGCATCCCGCCGGCGAGCGAACTCCAGGGTGTGAAATTGTGCCAGTCGATAGTCATGTTGCGTCCTCCTGCTCCCTGGACCGCGCGCAGGGAATAAGGTTTACAAGCCGCTCAGGACGTGCTGTTGTCCTGCATCTCGTCGCTGTCGACCGGCTCGGCCGACGCGGGGACGTGCGTCACCAGCAGCCGGTCGATGCGGTTGCCGTCCATGTCGACGATCTCGAAGCGGTACTCTTCCCAGGCCACGACGTCCGAGGCACGCGGGATGTAGCCGAGCTGGTAGAGCATGAAGCCGGCCAGCGTGTGGTAGGCGCCCGCATCCTCGCCGGGGAAGCCCAGGCTGATTCCCATCACGTCGCGGAAGCGGTCGAGCGCCATGCCGCCGTCGACCAGCCAGCTGCCGTCCTCGCGCTGCATGGCGTCCGGATCGTGTTCCTCGCCGATGACGGTGACGTCGCCGACCAGCGCGCTCATGACGTCGGTCAGCGTGACCATGCCCTGGATGTCGCCGTATTCGTCGACGATCAGCGCCAGCTCGGCATTGTTCTTCTTGAACAGTTCCAGCAGGCCCATCGCGCTGACGGTTTCGGGCACGTACAGCATTTCCTGGACCGCGCCTTCGATGTCGATGGCGTCGAGCGAGCCGTCGCGCACCGCCTGCGCCAGGAGGTCGCGCGTGTGCACGAAGCCGACGATCTGTGAACGGTCGCCGCGGCAGACCGGCAGGCGGCTGTAGCGGCTGCCGGCGATGCGTTCGAGGTTGTCCGCGCGCGGGTCTTCCAGGTCGACGAAGGTGACGTCGACGCGCGGCGTCATCAGCGATTTCAGGTGCTGGTCGTCGAGGCGCAGGGCACGCGAGACGATGTCGTACTCGGTTTTCTCGAACACGCCGGCGTCCGTGCTCTCCTTGATCATGCCGGTGATGTCTTCTTCGGTCGGCGCTTCTTCCTTGTGGCGGCCGATGCCCAGCAGGCGGACGATGGCTTCGGTGGTCAGCGCCAGGATCTTCACGAACGGCGACATGACCGACGACAGCAGGCGCAGCGGCGGGGCGATGAAGGTGGCCATCGCCTCCGGGTACTGCATCGCGATGCGTTTGGGGACGAGTTCGCCGAGGATGATCGAGGCGAACGTGATGCAGACCACGACCAGGCCGAGCGCCGCATGGTAGGCGTAGGGCGCGACCAGCGGGATCTCCTTGAACGTCGGCGTCAGCTGCGCGACGAGCGAGGCTTCGCCGAATGCACCGTTGAAGATGCTGATCAGGGTGATGCCGACCTGCACGGTGGAGAGGAAGTTGCTGGGCTCGTCGGCGAGGTCGAGCGCGGCGCGCGCGCCGCGGCTGCCTTCGCCCGCCGCTTTTTCGAGCCGCATGCGCCTGGCCGATACCAGCGCCAGTTCCGACATCGCGAATACGCCATTCAGGAGAATCAGGAAAAGGATGATCAGTATGCTGGTCAACATGGCGTACGCGAAAGTCTCCAAGCGGCTTGCCGGGCCGGTTCCGGGGCGCCGGTGGCGCGCGGTCGATAAGGTGATGACATCATCGCATGACCCACGCGGGAGTCCCCGCACGAATCGCGGGGGCGGTAATTGAACAAAAGGTTGTCAAGATGGTCTTAACTATGTTTTCCTTCAGTTAATACGCAGCTTGGTGCGACTTCAATAGACAGGAGACAAGGCAATGCAAGGAGATATCGTTTCGAGTGTGTTGTTGCCAGTCGCGCTGGCCTTCATCATGTTTTCGCTGGGGCTCGGCCTCACGCCCCCCGACTTCGCCCGCATCGCGCGCCAGCCGCGCGCCTTGCTGGTCGGTATGCTGTGCCATTTCGTGCTCTTGCCGCTGGCCTGCTTCGCGATGCTCAAGGTGGCCGGCCTCGGCGGGGCGTTCGCGGTCGGCTTCATGATCCTGGCCGCCTGCCCGACGGGTTCCACCTCGAACCTGCTGACCTACATCGCGCGCGGCGACGTCGCCCTGGCGCTGAGCTTTACGGCGGTCGCCAGCGTGCTGACCATTTTCACGCTGCCGATGATCGTCTCGTTCTCGCTCGACTATTTTGCGGGTACGGAGCAGACCGTGCCTGCGCCGATAGGGACGATGATGGGGCAGATCTTCCTGATGGTCGGCCTGCCGGTCGCGCTCGGCATGTTGGTGCGCAGCCGGCGGCCGTCCTGGGCGCTGCGCATCGAACCGAAGGCCACGAAAATCGCGACGGTCCTGTTCATCCTGATCGTGATCGCCGCCGCCGCGAAGAACTGGGCGCTGCTGCGCGACAATTTCGCCACCCTGGCGCCATTCGCCGTGGCGCTGAACGTCACGATGCTGCTGTGCGGCTTCCTGGTGGCGCGCCTGGCGCGCCTGTCGCGGCGCCAGTCGATCACGCTCGGCATCGAAACGGCGGTGCAGAACGCGACGCTGGCCCTGGTCATTGCCAGTACCGTGCTCAAGCAGGATGCGATGGCGATTCCCGGGGCCTTGTACGGGGTGCTGATGTATGCCGGCGGGCTGGTGTTCGCGTATTCGATGCGGCGCTTTGC
>JAQGLR010000425.1 GCA_028292765.1 Massilia sp.
GCTGGCAGCCGCAATACATCGCGCTCTACGACGGCGCGCTGCTGGCCGCCGCCCTGCCGCTGTACGTGAAAGGCCATTCCTACGGCGAGTATGTATTCGACTGGGCCTGGGCCGATGCTTACCAGCGCCATGGCCTCGCGTATTACCCGAAGCTGCTGGCGGCGGTGCCGTTCACGCCGGTCGCGGGGCCGCGCCTGCTCGCGGTTGATGCCGCCGCGCGGGCGGCGCTGATCGAGGTGCTGGTGGCGATGCAGCGAGCCACCGCGGTGTCGTCGACCCACATCCTGTTCCCGCCGGAAGAGCATGCGCGCCAGCTGCGCGAGGCCGGCTTCATGCTGCGCAGCGGCGTGCAGTTCCACTGGCTGAACCAGGGGTATGCCAACTTCGACGAATTCCTGGCGACGCTCGAGCAGAAGAAGCGCAAGAACATCCGCGCCGAGCGGCGCAAGGTGGCGCAGGCCGGCGTCGTGCTGCGGCGCGTGCGCGGGGCGGACGCGACGGACGCCGACTGGGTCTTGTTCAACCGCTGCTACCGGCACACCTACGCGGCCCACTATTCGACGCCCTACCTGAACCTGGACTTCTTCCGGCGCATCGGGAAGGCGATGCCGGAAAATATCCTGCTCGTGATCGCCGAGCGCGCGGGCCGGCCGATCGCCGCGTCGCTGGTGATCCACACGGCCGACACGCTGTACGGGCGCTACTGGGGCGAACTCGAACACGTGCCCTGCCTGCATTTCGAGGCGGCCTACTACCAGCCGCTCGAGTTCTGCATCGAGCAAGGCATCGGCACCTTCGAGGGCGGCGCCCAGGGCGAACACAAGATGGCGCGCGGCTTCCTGCCGACGCGTACGTACTCGGCGCACTGGCTGGCGCATCCGTCGTTTGCCGATGCGATCGAGCGCTTCCTCGAGCGCGAAGCGGGCGGGATCGACGAGTACATGAGTGAGCTGAACGAGAGGAATCCGTTCAAGGGATAGATGCAATTTCCGGCCACGTGCGCTTGCCGAGCCGCGCAATGGCCGCGTCGATGTCCTCGGCCAGCAGCACATAACGCCCATACGGCACGCCCCTGATCGGCGGCAGGTCGCGCCGGAAGCCGATCGCCGTGTACAGCCGCAGCGCCGGCGCCATCAGCGGGCTGGTGTGCAGGCCAACCGCCGGCGCGCCGTCGCGCCGTATTGGGCAAAGGCGGCACGCGACACGGCCTTGACCGCGTCCTCGTCATGCGGCACGAAACCACGCACCGTCACGCCAGGCGACTTGTCGTTCATCGCCCGCCCCTATACAAACAGCGACGGCTGGCTGTCCGCATAATCGCGCAGCAGATTCCATACCACCTTCACCCGCCGCAGCCGGTACAGGTCGGTCGGCGCCGCCAGCCAGAACGAGCGCTCGGCAAAGAAGCCGGGCAGCACGGGCACCAGCCTGCCGTCGTCCGGCACCGCATACGGCGGCGCCATCATCAGCCCCATGCCGAGCGAGGCCGCTTCGATCTGCGCCGTCATGCCCGAGCAGCACAGGCGCCGGCGCGGGGTGAAGCCGAGTTCGTCCAGGTAGGACAGCTCGCGGCTGGCGAGCTGGTCCTGTACGTAATCGACAAAATAATGCTGCGAGAGGTCGGACTGGTGGCGGATCGGCGGATGCTTTTCCAGGTAGGAGGGCGCGGCGTACAGGTAAAAACGGAACGAGGCCAGGCGCGTCACCATGTAGCGGCCGGTCGTGGGCGGATCGAGCATCACGCCGAGATCGGCTTCGCGGTTGGCGAGGTTGGCAAAGCGCGGCAGCGCCAGCAGGTCGATCGTCAGGTCGGGGTTGGCATCGAGCAGCCCGACCAGCAGCGGCGCCACCACCTTGACCCCGAACACCTCGGGCACGCCCAGGCGCACGACGCCGTGCGCCGCCACGCCGTCCCCGCTGAGCTGCTCCGCCGCCGCCAGCGCCGCGCCTTCCATCGCTTCGGCATGCGGCAGCAGCGCCAGCCCCATTTCGGTCAGTTCGTAGCCTTCGCGCGAACGGTCGAACAGGGTCGAGCCGAGCTCCTTTTCGAGCCGGTCGATCCGCCGTGCCACCGTCGTGTGCTCGACGTCGAGCCGGCGCGAGGCCCCGGACAGGGTGCCGGCGCGCGCCAGCTCGAGGAAGTAACGGAGGTCGGTCCACTCAGGCAAGGTATTCATGGGCGCACTTGTTTGATATCAAGATGTCATATTGTGCACCAGTGCACATTACTCCCGCAATCAATTCCCATATGCATCTTTGAGCGCACACAAGTTGTGCATATGCACCATCCTCCCAGCATGGGCAGCTTCCCATACCAGTGCGACAAGCTGTGCATTAATGCACAAGCGGTTGGCGCGCTGTTATCTTTTCAGCCAGACGGAACCAGAGCACACTGCTCGGCGTGCCAGTCTGATTGCATTCGCGATTGCATAAGCCATTCTAAAAATTAGGAGACAAAGATGCGCCTGACAAAGAAAAAAATGAAGTTGGTGAATCGTTCCGCTATTGCCACTGCGGCCCTGCTCGCCCTGTCGAGCAGCGCCATGGGAGTCGCGCATGCACAGGAAGCATCCGGCGCCCCGGCTCCTGCCGGCGAGAGCGCGGCCGACGTCCAGAAAGTGGTCGTCACCGCGCGCCGCCGCGAAGAATCCCTGCAGGACGTGCCGGTTTCGGTCACCGCCTTCAGCGCCGACCAGCTGTCGAAACAAGGCGTGCCTGACGTCACCGCGCTGGCCCTGGCCCTGCCGAACACCACCCTGAAAGCGTCGCGCGCCACCAACTCCACGCTGACCGCCTTCATCCGCGGCGTCGGCCAGGCCGACCCGCTGGCCGGTTTCGAATCCGGCGTCGGCATCTACATCGACGATATCTACCTGGCCCGCCCGCAGGCGGCCGTGGCCGACATCTACGACGTCGAGCGCATCGAAGTGCTGCGCGGCCCGCAAGGCACGTTGTACGGCCGCAACACCATCGGCGGCGCCGTCAAGTACGTGACCCGCAAGCTCGCGTCGAAACCCGATGTGCGCCTGCGCACGACCGTCGGCACCTACGGCCAGATCGAAGGCGTGGCGACCGCCAGCACCCCGATATCCGACACCGTGCGCATCGGCGGCACCGTGGCCCGCTTCAAGCGCGACGGCTTCGGCAAGAACCTCCATACCGGTGCCGAGAACTACGACAAGGACGTTACGGCGGTGCGCCTGTCGGCCGAGTTCACCCCGACCCCCGACCTCTTCATCCGCATCGCCGGCGACGGCACGCAAGACGATTCGAACCCGAAGAACGGCCACCGCCTGGTCGTCGGCCGCAGCAGCGGCGCGCCGATCCTGTCGAACGAATTCGACACCCGCGCCAACCTGACGCGGGCGTCGGGCAACGAGCAGGAAGTCACCGCGCACGGCGTCTCGGCCCTGGTCGAGTATCGCGTGAACGACCAGTTCACCGTCAAGTCGATCACCGCCAGCCGCAAGGACAAGTCGTGGGCGCCGATCGACTTCGACTCGCTGTCGGTGGTCGACATGGAAGTGCCGGCCCTGTACAAGAACGAGCAGTTCAGCCAGGAATTCAACCTGACCTACACGGGCGAGCGCATCGCCGGTGTGGCAGGCGTGTACTACATCGACGCCCAGGCCTACAACAAGTTCGACACCATCCTGGCCGGCGCTTTCCCGTCTTCGACCTTCACCAGCGGCGACATCGGCACCAAGGCCTGGGCCGCGTATATCGACGGCAGCTACAACTTCAACGACGCGCTCTCGCTCTCGCTGGGCGGGCGCTACACGGTCGACAAACGCACCGGCTCGATCTATCGCCAGATCTACCTGGGCCTGGGCGGCACGCCGGAACTGGGCAACCCTGGCGCGGTCCTGTTCCGCACCGACACCGACCTGCGCACCGGCCTCGAGCGTGAGGACAAGAAATTCACGCCGCGCGTCGCCGTCAACTACAAGTTCAACGCCGACCACAATCTCTACGCGTCGTACTCGGAAGGTTTCAAGGGCGGTGGTTTCGACCCGCGCCTGAACATCGTCGGCACCCGCATCCCGCTGGCCGAGGCGCGCCGCGGCTACAGCCCGGAAACCATCGAGACGGTCGAACTGGGCCTGAAGTCGGCCTTCAACGGCGGCCGCATCACCACCAACACCGCGTTCTTCGCCAGCGACTACAACGACGTGCAGATCCCGGGCTCGATCGCGATCGACACCAACGGCGACGGCCGCGACGACAGCTTTGCCGGCGTCACCACCAACGCCGGCAAGGCGAAGATCAAGGGCTTCGAGTTCGAGACGGTCGCCAACCTGACGCGCGACTTCACGCTGGCCGGCATGTACAGCTTCATCAATGCCGAGTACAAGCAATACGTCGTCGCCGGCACCAACGTCGCCGGCCAGCGCGTGTTCCAGAACACGCCGCGCAACTCGGCCAACCTGCGCGCCAGCTACGACATCGCGCTGCCTGTCATGGGCCACAACGGCAAGATTTCGCTGATCGGCAGCGCCTCCTACAAGGGCAACACCAACCAGTTCGAAACCGTGTCGATCCTGGACCAGGAATCGTACAAGCTGTATGACGCGAGCATCATCTGGACCCGCGCCGACGGCAAGATCCGGGCCGGCATCCACGGCAAGAACCTGGGCGACGAGCGCTACAAGACCGCCGGCTACCTGTTCCCGACCCTGGGCAACGAGGGTACGCTGACGGCCTTCTACGGCAACCCGCGCACGGTATCGGCCACGCTCGAATACCGCTTCTGATCCTTCGGAAGAGCTGACAGCATCAGCAAAGCGTGACGCCGCGCTGCCCATGGCAGCGTGGCGTCGCGCGCCCCTTTCTCTTCTTCTCTTCCTCCGAAATCAAGAACAACAGGATCTGCCAGCGTGTCCACCTTCACACCAATCAGCTTCCAGAGCACCGACGGGCTGGCGCTGTACGCACGCGATTACCCGGCCGCCGCCGGGCCGGCGCGATTGCCCGTTATCTGCATCCACGGCCTGACCCGCAACTCCGCCGATTTCGACGAACTCGCGCCCGAGATCGCGGCCCTGGGCCGGCGCGTGCTCGCGCTCGACGTGCGCGGCCGCGGCCACTCGGCGCGCGACCCGAACCCGAACAACTACAACCCCGCCGTCTACGCCGGCGACGTCGCCAAACTGCTGCACGACCTGGGCATCGCGCGCGCCATCTTCGTGGGCACCTCGATGGGCGGCCTGATCACGATGACCCTGGCCGTGCGCAACCTCGACCTGATCGCCGGCGCGGTCCTGAACGACGTCGGCCCGGTACTGTCGACCAAAGGCCTGGCGCGCATCGCCGGCTACGCGGGCCGCTGCAACACCCTCGCCAACTGGGACGATGCCGCCGCCTATATCAAGGACATCAACGCCTGCGCCTTCCCCGACAACTCCGACGAGGAATGGGGAAAATGGGCGCAGCGCGCGTTCGCGCCCGACGAATCGGGCAAGCTGGCCCTGCGCTACGACCCGAGTATTGCGCTAGGATTGCAGACAGGTAAACTCAAGCCGACCTCGCTGGCGGCGCGCCTCGCATTCAAGCGCCTGGCGCACAAGCGCCCCGTGCTGCTGGTGCGCGGCGCATTGTCGGACCTGGTCGAACCCGAGCAGGCCGCATGGATGCGGCGCGCCGCGCCCACCCTGCAGTACACCGAAGTGCCGAACGTCGGCCACGCGCCGATGCTCACCGAACCGGAAGCCCTGGACGCGATCCGCCAGTTCCTGGCGC